>DATBBZ010000280.1:0-4174 GCA_036270745.1 Gemmatimonadales bacterium
CTGACCATGCTCCTGCCCCACGGCTACGAAGGGGGCGGCCCCGAGCACTCGAGCGCCCGCCTCGAGCGGTACCTCTCGCTCGGAGCCGAGGGCAACATCCGCGTCGCGAACCCGACCACACCGGCCCAGTACTTCCACCTGCTCCGGCGCCAGGCGCGGCACGCCGAAGTGCGGCCCCTGGTGGTGATGACGCCGAAGAGTCTGCTCCGGCTTCCCGCCGCCACGTCGTCACTCGCGGAGTTGACCAGCGGATCCTTCCAGCCGGTGCTGGACGACGCCGACGCACGGCTTCCGCGCGACCAAGTCACGCGCCTTGTTCTCTGCAGCGGGAAGATCTACTACGACCTGCTGGCGGCCCCGTCGCGGGCCGGCGCGTCCCACGTCGCCGTGGGCCGGGTCGAGCTCCTCTATCCCTTCCCGGCGGAGGGCGTCGTCGCGGTCGCGAAGCGATATCCGAAACTCGCCGAGGTGATGTGGGTCCAGGAGGAACCTCGCAACATGGGAGCGCGGAAGTTCGTCCTGCCCAAACTGCGGGACGCCCTGCCCAATCTCACCATCCGGGACCTGTCGAGACCGGAGCGGTCCAGCCCGGCAGAGGGGTATCCGGGACCGCACAAGGTGGAGCAAGACCGCATCGTCGCCCAGGCGTTCCAGTGAGCCGATGTACGCCATCGTGACGGTAGTGCGGGAAATCGTGACCGGGGCGTTCTTCCTCTCGGCGGCCCTGGCCACATCCAACTGGCTGGTCCGCACGCAGAAAATCTCCCCGTTCTCATGGCTCGGCCGGTTTCTCAAGAAGTCGTCTGATCCAGTGCTCGCGCCGGTCGAGACTCGGGTGGTCCGCTTCGGCGGATTGCCCGCGCACGCGGGCTGGTGGCTCGTGGTCGGCACGGCGGTGGCGGGGATCCTGCTGGTGTGGTTGTCGAAGGGCGTGGTCAGCCTGCTCTACGACATGCGGTACGCTGCGGAAGGGGGAGTCTTCGGAGTCGCGAGTTACCTGCTGAACGGGGTGATCGACATCCTCATCATCGCGTTGGTCGTGCGGTTCTTCGGAGGTCTGTTGGGCGCTTTTCAGTTCAACCGCTGGACGCGATGGGCGTATGTGCTCACCAACTGGATGATCGAGCCGATCGCCAAAGTCCTGCCCACGTACGCCAACGTCGACTGGAGCCCCCTCGCCGCCTTCCTCCTCCTCATGATCATCAAGGCGATTCTGTAGTCCTCGCACTCTTGAAGACGCGGAACAAGCAAACCAGGTCGCTCACGGCGCGGTCGCTACTTCAGCTTGTCCATCCGGTTCTTGACCTGCGGATTGCTCTGGAAGTCCGCCGGTGCCCCCTGCAGCACGGCCCGCGCCGAGTCCGTGAACCCGGCCGCCTGATAAGCGTCGGCCCGGAGCAGGAGCGTGCGGAACCGCAGGAACCGCGAGCCGTCGGCCGGCACCGAGAAGCCCTTCAACAGTGCCAGGGCGCCCTTGCCGTCTTTCTTGTCCACGATGAGGGACTCGATGGCGAGCAGCCGGACGGTGCTGTCGTTCGGGAAGCGCTTCGACATCTCATCAATCAGGGCCGCTGCGTCCGCGTTCCTGCCGTTCTTCCGCTCCAGCATGGCCTCGTTGTACAGCCCCGCCAGGAACAGGCGACTGACATCGGTCGTGTCACCGCTCCGGAGTCCGGGGCCGCCCGCGTACTCGTACACGATGTCTCCGCCCTTGTCGGCCGCGATGAAGAGCACCACACACGACGCCGCACCCGTAAGCCCTGAGGCGAACAGCAGTACCCGATGGAAGGAACGTTTGGCGAAGGCGAACGCCAGGATTTCGATCAGGGACACGACCAGAAATGCGTTTCGGGCATCGTGCGCCCAGTCTTCGTGCGCGCCGACCGCCGACCGGAGGCCCGGAATGCGTTCGACGGCCCCGTGCGCATCCTGGCCCGACTGAACCGCGAGCACTGCGGCCACCGTGCCGATCAGGATCAGGGTGAGCGCCCCGAGATTCGTGAACTGCAGCTTCCCGGTGAGGGAAACGAGACGGAACGCCACACCCACGTAGAGCAGTGCGATGACGAAGTGGACGATGATGGGGTGAAAAAAACCGATCGAAGGCACGATGACTCCGGCACGCGTTTAGGGTGCCACAATCTATTAGATTGCGACAACCGTGGCCTCCCCTCCTACGCTCCGCGCCCTCATTGACGACGGGCGCGTCCACGTCTTCGACGGCGCCATGGGCACGCAGCTCTATGCCCAGGGTTTCTATCTGAACGTCTGTTACGACGAGCTGGCCCTCAAGCAGCCCGCGCTGGTGCAGTCCGTGCACGAGGCCTATGTCGCCGCGGGTGCCGAGCTGCTCGAGACCAACACGTTCGGGGCGAATCCCCCCAAACTCGCGGCGTACGGACTGGCCGATCAGACCGAGCGGATCAACCGCGCGGCGGCGGAGCTGGCGCGCTCGGCGGCGCGGGATCAGGCATCGGTGGTCGGCGCCATCGGCCCGCTCGGCCTCCGTCTCGAGCCTTTCGGACCGACGTCGCAGGTCGAAGCCCGGACTCACTTCGCCCGTCAGGTGAAGGGCCTCCTGGATGGCGGCGTGGACGGGTTCATCATCGAGACGTTCTCCGACCTGACCGAGCTCCAGGCGGCGCTCGCAGCCGTCCGCGAGGCCAGTGACCTGCCGGTCGTTACCCAGATGACCCTCGGCACCGACGGCCTGACGTACCTCGGCACCGCGCCTGAAGACTTCGCCAAGACCCTCACGGAGTGGGGGGCTGACGTCATCGGCGTGAATTGCTCGGTGGGACCCGCCGGCGTTCTCGACGCCATCGAGCGGATGGCCAAGGTCACCGATCGCCCTCTCTCGGGACAGCCCAACGCCGGACTCCCCAAGGCGGTGGAGGACCGGAAGATCTACCTCGCGTCCCCCGAATACGTCGCGAGCTACGCGAAGCGCATGGTGGAAGCGGGCGCGCGCTTCGTGGGCGGATGCTGCGGGACGACGCCCGAACACATCAAGCGCATCCGGGCCTACGTCGCCAGCGTGTCTCCGCGCCGGCACACGGCCGTCGTCTCCCGGACCGAGGTGAAGCCTCCCGCCGGGGTCATGGAGGTTCCGCTCGTCGACCGCTCCCGCTGGGGTGCGAAGCTGGCGCGGGGCGAGTTCGTCACCACCGTGGAGATACTGCCTCCCAAGGGCGTGGATCCGGCGCCCATGCTCGCGCAGTGCCGCGCCCTCAAGGCCGCGGGTGTGGATGCGGTGAACATCCCCGACGGGCCCCGCGCGATGAGCAGGATGGGGGTGATCCCGTCGGCACTCCTGATCGAGCGCGAAGCCGGCCTCGAAACCGTGATGCACTACTGCTGCCGGGACCGCAACCTGCTCGGCATGTTGTCGGACTTGCTGGGCGCCGCGGCCGCGGGGCTTCGGAACGTGCTGATCATCACGGGCGATCCGCCCAAGATGGGCCCTTACCCCGAGGCGACGGCGGTCTTCGACATCGACTCGATCGGGCTCACGAACCTGGTCTACCGCCTCAATCAGGGCCTGGATCCCGGGCACAATCCGATCGGCTCCCCCACCCGCTGGGTGATCGGCGTCGGCGTCAACCCGGGGGCGCCCGACCTGGACCGCGAGTTGTCGCGCTTTGCGTGGAAGGTGGATGCCGGCGCGGACTTCGCGGTGACCCAGCCCGTCTTCGACCCGCACCAGCTCGAGACGTTCTTGAAGCGGGTCGAGAGCTTCCGTGCGCCTGTGGTGGCGGGCATCTGGCCCCTCGTCAGCTTGCGGAACGCCGAGTTCCTGGCCAATGAGGTACCGGGCGTGTCGGTGCCCGAGGAGATCTTGCGGCGCATGCGGGACGCGCAGGAGAAGGGCCGGGAGGCCGCGCTGGCGGAAGGCGTGAAGATCGCGCGCGAAATGCTGGCGGGGGTGCGCGGTGGCGTGCAGGGCGTGCAGGTGAGCGCGCCCTTCGGCCGGGTGGAGGTCGCGTTGGACGTGATCCGGTGAAGCAGGTCTTCTCGGCCCGCGACCCGGTGGAAGCGCACCTGCTCCGGGCGGTGCTCAAGAGCGAACATATCGAAGCGACGGTGATGGGGGAGTTCCTGTTTCTGGCCCGCGGTGGAGTGCCTTTCGATAATCACACCGCCCCGACGGTGTGGGTCTCCGACGAGGATGTTG
>DATBBZ010000281.1:0-7506 GCA_036270745.1 Gemmatimonadales bacterium
CGGTACAAAGTCGACACCGATGAGAAAGGCAAACGCTGGGGACACACGTACGACATCTTCCCGGACTCCGGTTACTACCGGTCGGACGGGACGGACACCACCCACGCGTCGGTCCCGAATCCGCTGGATGACGCGGCCTTCCTCTATTGGATCCGCACCGTGCCCCTCGAGGACGGGAAGAAATACGAATACCGCCGGTACTTCCGTCCGGAGAATGACCCCATCATCGTCGAGGTGGTGGGACACGACCGGGTGAGCGTCGCCGGCAAGAAGTGGAATGCGATCGTCGTCCGGCCCGCCATTCCCAACGGCCGGGGGATCTTCGCGGAGAAGGCGGACGCCCGGATCTGGCTGTCCGACGACTCCACCCGGACGCTCCTCGCCCTGCAATCGACGTTTTCGTTCGGCCAGGTCACCCTGAAGCTCAAGGAGTACTCCGTCCCGGAGCACCAATGACCGAGTACCGCGAGGCGGATCTCTCCCGTCTCACCACGGTTCCCATCGCCGGCCGCCGCAACAAAGTCGATTCCACCCTGCTCGCGCATCCTCCCGGCGCCGACCCCTCGTTCGCGGCGTTCTGGAAATCCCTGCCTGACATTCTCGCCGCCCGGGATCTCCGGTTCGTCGCCGATCGTGTGGTGCAGGCCGCGGCCGCGAAGAAGGCCGTCCTGGTGATGATGGGTGGTCACGTCATCAAAGTAGGCCTCGGCCCCCTGCTGATCGCCCTGATGAAGCGCGGGGTCATCACGCATGTCGCGATGAACGGCAGTGCCGCCATCCACGACTTCGAGCTCGCCGCCTTCGGTGGCACGAGCGAGGACGTGGCGGCCGGCTTGAAAGACGGGACCTTCGGCATGGCCGAGGAGACGGGCCGGGAAATGAACGGGGCGATTTCGAACGGCGCCGAGAAGAACTGGGGCGCCGGGGAAGCGCTGGGGCGCGCGTTGCAGGACCGGAAGGGACTGCCGGGAGGGGAGGTGTCGGTGCTCCTCGCCGCCCAGGCGCTCGGCATCCCCTGCACCGTCCATGCAGCGCTGGGCGCCGAGATCACGCATCAGCATCCCACAGCGGACGGCGCAGCCATCGGGGCCACCAGCCACCGCGACTTCAAGCGACTGGCGGGATCATTGCCGGGGCTCGACCAGGGAGGCGTGGTCTTGAATCTGGGGAGCGCCGTCCTGATGCCCGAGGTGTTCCTCAAGGCCCTGACGATTGCGCGAAATCTGAATGGCGGAAAACCGACCGCCTTTACGGCGGTCGACTGCGATATGCAGCGGCACTACCGGCCGCGCGTGAACGTGGTCGAACGCCCGACCCTCGAAGGTGGCCGGGGAGTGCAGCTCACCGGCCACCATGAGATTCTCTTGCCGCTGCTGTGCTGGAAGGTGCTACAGACCCTAGGCTGAGGGTCGCCCCTTGATCGCTTCCCGGACCCGGTCCGCCGTGCGCGGCGCCAAGACGCGCAGCACGAGGTAGCAGATGAATCCGATGGCGGCCAGCCACAGTACCGTCATGGCCAGGCCCATGATGCCGGACAAGAGTTTGAAGAAAATGTTGAGCGCGATCCAGGCGACGACCGCGAGTACCGCAAACCCGATGATGCTCCGGAACATGCTGTCCTCCGTGAAGTTCCGCACCGCTCTCATGCCTACGACCCGATGACCGCGTCAGTTTCACCAGACGTGGCCGTGATCGGCGGCGGCGTGGTGGGCGCAGCCTGCGCCCGCGCCACAGCCCTCCGCGGTCTCAAGACGGTGCTCTTTGAACCGGGCCCCGATCCCGCCGCGGCCTCCCCAGCGTCTGCCGGCATGCTCGCCGCACAGATCGAGCCCGATGACGAAGCGCTCCTCGCGCTGGCCATCCGCGGGCGCGAAACCTACGAGCCGCTCGCCCGCTCCCTCAAAGATACCACCGGCGTGGACGTGGGGTTCTGGCGTGACGGCATCGCGTCGGTGGGGTTCGATGAAGCGGGCGTGAAGAGACTCCGCGACATGGCGGCCTGGCAACGGCAGATGGGCCTGTCGTGCCGGTGGCTCGAAGCCCAGGAGGCCCGGGACCTCTGGCCCGCTCTCTCCCCTGACGCCCTCGGCGCGCTGCTCGCGGCCGAGGACGGCGCCATCGACCCGCCCCTCCTCACGCGCGCGCTGCGCGCCGACGCCGAGCGGCTGGGCGTGAAGTCGGAGCGACAATCGGTCACCGGTGTCGTCGTAGACGGCGGACGCGTCACCGGCGTGCGCACCGTGGCCGGGACCGTTCCCACCGGCACCGTCGTGATCGCCGCCGGTGCCGGTCCGCCCGCCTCGGCGGCCTGCCTCGCCCGCTCCCCGTGGAGCCAGTGCGAGGCCAGCTGGCCCTCGCGCCCTGGCCCGCGGGCACTCCCCCCGCCATCCTTTACTACGACCACGCGTATGTCCTGGCCCGCGGAGGCAAGGCCATCATCGGATCGACGATGGAGCGCGTGGGATTCGACGCCCGGGTGACCCCGGAAGGCGAGGCTCAGCTCCGCGCCGGCGCTTCAAGGCTCTTTCCCGCCTTGGCAACCGCCCCCTTCGAGAAAGTCTGGGCCGGCCTCCGTCCCCTCACTCCCGATGGCCGCCCGATTCTCGGCCGCGATCCCGAGGTCTCGGGACTGTGGTACGCCGCGGGTCATGGGCGCAACGGCATCTTGCTCGCCGCCCTGACCGGTGACGTCATCGGTGATCTGATTGTCGGGAAAAGCCTGGACTTCGATCTGGGGCCGTTCCTCATGGATCGATTCCCGTGATGTACCAGACCTGCGCCTTTTGTAATGGCGCCTTCGGTGGAGACGGAGGGCCTTCAGGACTGGCCGTCGGCCGCCGCTTTGCCTTTGACGAGTGGCGCGGCAGGCTTTGGGTCATCTGCGGGTCCTGCGCGCGCTGGAACCTCGCGCCCATCGACAACCGCCTTGAGCGCATCGAGGCGGTCGCCCGCGCAGCGACCGGAGGCCAGCTGGTGGCCTCTACCGAGCAGGTGTCGCTGATGCGGTCGGGCGCGTACGACTACGTGCGCGTGGGAAAACCGCCGCGCATCGAATACGCCACGTGGCGGTACGGCGAACGAATCAAAGCCCGGCGGAGGGAACAGCTCAAGTACGTCGTGCCCTTGAGTGTCGCCGCCGTGGGCGCAGCGATCGCCATCAACGTGGCGGCGGGCGGCTCGATGGGCATGTTCATCTGGCAGATCCCGAACATCGCCAAGGGGCTGTATACGCGCGTCGTCGGGTACCGGACCGTGCAGCTCGAGGAAACGCCGGTGTGCGCCCATTGCGGTACACCGATGACCGTGCGCGCCAGGCACATGGGTGGCGCCCGGCTCGTGTCCGATAGCCACGTCCGGATGGGTCTGCTCCTGGCGTGCCCCAAGTGCAAGCACGAGGGAGCCCAACTGGAGGGCACTGACGCGCAGGTGGCCCTCCGCCGCGGACTCACCTACTTGAACCTCGCGAAATCGGGGAAACAGCGGGCCGCCGACGCGGCCCGGATCGTGGAAGGCGCGGGCGGACCTGACCAGCTGGTCCACGGAATGGCCCGCGAGTCGCTGTTGCTCAGGACCCTGCGACCGGACCGCCGCCTGGCCCTCGAGATGGCGGTGGACGAGCAGGCCGAAGTCGAGGAGCTGGAGCGGCAATGGCGGGTCGCCGAGGAAACCGCGGCCATCGCCGATGGGACCCTCAGCACCACGGCCGAGCTGGAAGACGAGATGAAACGTCTCAAACAGAGATTGCCAAATCAACCAGCCGGTTGATTTTAGACTATCTCAGAGGACATGACCGCTTTATCTTCCGGCCACTCATATGGCCGCACCGCTCGTACAGATCAGCCCCACTCAAGCCCCGCGTAAGCCCTCCTGGCTGAAGGTCAAAGCCCCGGGTGGGCCGACCTACCTGGGCGTCCAGCAGATGATGCGGGAACTCAAGCTCCACACGGTTTGCGAAGAAGCCCACTGCCCCAACATCGGCGAATGTTGGGAGCACAAGGCTGCCACCTTCATGATCCTGGGCGACGTGTGCACGCGGAATTGTGCCTACTGCGCCGTGGCGCACGGGACCCCGGCACCGTTCGATCCCGACGAGCCGCGCCGCCTGGCGGACGCGGTGGCCCAGATGGGTTTGCAGCATGTCGTGATCACGAGCGTGGATCGCGACGACCTGCCGAACGGTGGCGCCGAGAGTTTCGCCTCCTGCATCACCGAGATCGGCCTGCGCCTTCCGGAGACCTCCGTCGAGGTCCTGATCCCCGATTTCAAGGGGAACCCGGAAGCCCTGCGCATCGTGCTGAAGGCCAAGCCCGACATCCTCAACCACAACCTCGAGACGATCGAACGGCTGTACCGCATCGCGAGACCTGGGGGCCGCTACACGCGCGCCCTCGAGCTCCTGGCCCGGGCCAAGGAGATCGCGCCCGCCCAGCTCACCAAGTCGGGCCTGATGGTGGGGCTCGGCGAGGACTGGGATGAGCTGCTGGTATCCATGCGCGACCTCCGCGCCCATCACGTGGATATCCTGACGCTGGGCCAGTACCTCCGCCCGTCGGCGGATCATCTGCCGATCGCTCGCTGGTACACCCCCGACGAGTTCGCCGAGTTGAAGCGCCTGGGCATGGAGATGGGGTTCCGTCACGTCGAGTCCGGACCGCTGGTGCGCTCGAGCTATCACGCGTGGGAACAAGCCGAAAAAGCGGCCGCACCGGCTGCCGTCCGTTAACCCGAAAGAAACATGACTCCCGCCACCGCGTCACAAGCGAAAAAAGAGAAGGACACGCTGTCGCCAGACCGGCAACGCGCCCTGCTCCGCCAGATGCTCCTGATCCGGCGGTTCGAAGAGAAGGCCGCCGAAGCCTACGCGCTCGGCAAGATCGGCGGGTTCTGCCACCTCTACATCGGCCAGGAGGCCGTGGCGGTGGGCTCCATCGCTGCGCTCCGCGACGATGACTACGTCATCTGCTCGTATCGCGAGCATGGCCAGGCGCTGGTGCGGGGCATCCCCGCGGGTGCGGTGATGGCCGAGCTGTGCGGCAAGGCGACGGGGTGTTCGCGCGGCAAGGGCGGCTCGATGCACTTGTTCGACGCCAAGCGCCATTTCATGGGCGGCCACGGCATCGTCGGGGGCCATATCCCGCTCGCGGCCGGCATCGGATTCGGCATCAAGTACAAAGGCGGGGATCAGGTTTGCCTCTGCTACTTCGGCGAGGCCGCCGTGAACATCGGCGCCTTCCACGAAGCCTTGAACATGGCGGCCGTCTGGAAGCTCCCCGTGGTGTTCATCTGCGAGAACAACCGGTACGGCATGGGCACCGCGTTCGAGCGGGTGGCGGCGCTCACCGACGTCGCCGAGCACGCCCGGAGCTACGACATGGTGTCCGCCGAGGTGGATGGGATGGACCTGTTCGCGGTCCACGAGGCGACCCAGAAGGCGGTCGCGGCGGCCCGCGATGGCAAGCCGACGCTCCTCGAGGTCCGCACCTACCGCTTCATGGGGCACTCCATGTCGGACCCCCTCCACGGGGTCTACCGCACCAAGGAAGAAGTGGAAGAGCAGAAGAAGCGGGACCCGATCGCGGCGCTGACCCACCATCTCAGAGATGAGGGGACCATGGAGCAGGCGGCGATCGACGCGCTCGACGCCGAGGTGCGCGCGGAGGTGGATCAGGCCGCGAAGTTCGCGGACGAAAGCCCTGACCCCGAGCCCGACGCCCTCTTCCAACACGTCCTGGCCGACTAGTGCCCACCCTCACGTATCGCGACGCCTTGAATCAGGCCCTTCGCGAAGAGATGCAGCGGGACCCGAACGTCTTCCTGATGGGCGAAGAGGTTGGTCTCTATCAGGGTGCCTACAAGGTGAGCCGGGGCCTGCTCGAAGAGTTCGGCCCGCAGCGGATCGTGGACACCCCCATCGCGGAGCTGGGATTCGCCGGCATCGGCGTCGGGGCGGCCATGACCGGCCTCCGGCCCGTGGTCGAGTTCATGACCTGGAACTTCGCGGTCCTGGCCCTCGATCAGATCGTGAATTCCGCGGCCAAGATGCTCTACATGTCGGGGGGGCAGTTCCCCATGCCCATCGTGTTCCGCGGCCCCAACGGCGCCGCCCTGCAGCTCGGCGCTCAGCATTCCCAAGCCTGGGAATCGTGGCTCGCCCACATCCCGGGGCTCAAGGTGGTCGCGCCCGCCACGCCGGCCGATGCGAAGGGCCTGCTCAAAGCCGCGATTCGGGACAACAACCCCGTCATCGTGCTGGAGGGCGAGATGCTCTACAACACGAAGGGGGAAGTGCCGGAGGGAGAGCTGGTCATCCCTATCGGTCAGGCGGACATCAAGCGTCCCGGGACCGACGTCACCGTGATCTGTCACTCCAAGACCGTCCCGGTCGCCCTCAAGGCGGCTGATTTGCTTCAGGAATCGGGGGTGTCGGCCGAAGTCGTCGATCTCCGGTCCATTCGCCCCCTGGATGAGACGGCAATCATCAACTCGGTCACCAAGACCAACCGCTGCGTCGTGGTCGAAGAAGGGTGGCACCATTGCGGCGTCGGAGCCCAGGTGGTGGATATCATCCAGCGCGACGCCTTCGATCACCTGGATGCGCCGGTGCTCCGGGTGACGCAAGCCGACGTGCCCATGCCCTACAACAAGGTGCTCGAGCGCGCGGCGAAGTCCTCTCCTGAGAAGGTCGTGGCCGCGGCGCGGCGCGTCCTTTACCTGGACTGACCCATGGCGACCACAGTGGTGATGGAGGCGCTCTCGCCCACGATGGAAGAGGGGCGTCTGGTCAAATGGGCCAAGAAAGAGGGCGACGCGGTCAAAACGGGTGATACGCTCGCCGAGGTCGAAACGGACAAAGCGGTCATGGAGCTGGTCGCACGCGCGGACGGCTCGCTCATCAAGGTCGTGGTGCAGGAAGGCCAGACGGTGCCGGTCGGGAACGTCGTCGCCTACATCGGGACGGCGGGAGAAAAAGTTGATGGGGCGGGAACGGCGCCGGGAGCCGTCAGCCGTCCACTCCCAGCACCAGCGGCGCCCACACCCACAGTTCCTACTGCCAGCAAGCCTGCTCCGACGCCGGCTCCGGCTGCGAGCGAACGGCTCCCGGCTGCCGGCTCCCGGCTCAAGGCTTCACCATTGGCGCGCAGAATTGCCCAAGAAACCGGTGTCGACTTGCAATCGATCACCGGCTCCGGCCCAGGCGGCCGGGTGATCAAGAAAGACGTCGAAGGCGGCAGCGTGCAACCGGCGGCCGCCCAGCCTGGGAGGGTCCCACTCCCCACTCCCCACTCCGGCTCACCGTTTGAAGACGTCCCCCTCACCCAGATCCGGAAAACCATCGCGAAGCGTCTGGCGATGTCCCTCGGCCCCATCCCCCACTTCTTCCTCACCACCGAAGTGGACATGGAGCGCGCCACCGAAGCCCGCGAGGCGATCAACAAGCAGCTGGGCGACCAGGGCAGGATTTCGTTCAACGACATCGTCATCAAGGCGACGGCGCTGACCCTGGCC
>DATBBZ010000282.1:0-3130 GCA_036270745.1 Gemmatimonadales bacterium
CAGCTTCAGTCCGCCGGGCAGCGTCGCGCCCACCGGCGCGTACGGGTAGGTCTTCCCCGCCGTCACATTCGGGGCGCCGCACACCACCTCCACGGAGCCTTCCGTCCCGCCGGCGTCCACTTTGCAGAGACTCAGGCGGTCGGCGTTCGGGTGCTTCTGCACCTCGAGCACGTGCGCGATCAGCACGTCGCCAAGGTCGTGATGCAGGGGGACGATGCCGTCCACCGGCGCGCAGAGGTTCGAGAGCCGGTCGGCCGTTTCCTTCGCGTCGAGGGGCTGATCGAGCAGGGCCTCGAGCCAGCGGCGGGAAACGTTCATCGCTTCCCTCCCTCGGAGAACTGCGACAGGAAGCGGACGTCGTCCCCGAAGAGCAGACGGATGTCGGGAATCCCGTGGCGGCTCATGGCGATGCGCTCGGGTCCCATGCCGAAGGCGTATCCGGTATAGCGCTCTGCGTCCACACCGCACTTCTCGAGCACCGCAGGGTGCACCATCCCGGAGCCAAGGATTTCCATCCATCCCGTGCCCTTACAGGTGGGGCAGCCGTTTCCCCCGCAGAGGGGGTGCTGGACGTCCATCTCCGCCGACGGTTCGGTGAACGGGAAGAAGGAAGGCCGGAAGCGCACCTTGGTGCGGGCCGAGAAAAACCGGCGTGCGAACGCCGTCAGCGCGGCCTTGAGGTCGACGAAGGTCACGCCTTCGTCCACCACCAGGCCTTCGATCTGCTCGAAGACCGGCGAGTGCGAGGCGTCGAACGGATCACGGCGATAGACCCGGCCCGGAATGACGACCCGGATCGGCGGCGGATACGCCTCCAGGGTCCGTACCTGCACCGGCGACGTGTGAGTCCGGAGCAGCGTGTCCTTCCCCAGATAGAAGGAATCCTGGGAATCGAGCGCGGGATGATCGGGCGGAAAATTCAGCGCGAAGAAGTTGTTCCGCTCGGTCTCGGCCTCGGGCCCGACCGCGCGGGTGAACCCCATCTCGGCGAAGATGCCGCAGATCTCGTTGACGACCTGGGTGGTGAGGTGCAGCCCGCCGCGCCAGGCCGGCCGGCCCGGCATGGTGAGGTCGACCCCCGTGGGCATCCGGGCGGCCGCGGCGAGCGCGCGTTCTCGGGTCCCGATGGCCTCCTCGAGCTCCTGCTTGAGCGCGTTCGCCTGCCCCCCGATGGCCTTGCGGCGCTCGGGGTCGAGTGTGGGGAGCTGTTTGAGGATTTCGGTGAGCGCCCCGGCTTTGCGGCCCAGCAGCTCGGTCTTGAGCTCCTGGAGCCGGGACGCATCGGCCTCGCGAATCTCGGGCAGTCGCTCCCGCAATCGGGCGAGGCCGCCCTCGAGATCGGGGAGGTCGCGCATGATCAGAGGGCTTTCTTCGCGACCTCCGCCAGCTGTTCAAATGCCGCCGGATCCCGCACCGCGATGTCGGCGAGCACCTTCCGATTGATCTCCACGCCCGCTTTCCGCAACCCGTTCATCAGGCGGTTGTAGGAGAGCTCGTGCAGCCGGGCCGCCGCGTTGATGCGCGTGATCCAGAGCCGGCGGAAATCACCCTTCTTCCTCCGCCGGTCGCGATACGCGTACTTCTCCGCGCGCTCGACCGACTCCTTGGCGG
Source organism: Gemmatimonadales bacterium (assembly GCA_036270745.1). Lineage (GTDB taxonomy): Bacteria > Gemmatimonadota > Gemmatimonadetes > Gemmatimonadales > GWC2-71-9 > 40CM-2-70-7. The sequence goes on from DATBBZ010000282.1 coordinate 1,612, forward strand.
CCTTCCACAGTTTCGAACGCCCGCCCCAGTAGCCCTTGGCGAGCTTCATGATCTTGTTCTTGCGCGCGAGGCGCGCGACGTTGCTCTTGACGCGAGGCATGGTGTCTCCCTACGCCTGCAGCAGCCGCATCAGGCGCTTCTGATCCGCGTGCGAAACCATCGCGCCCTGCCGGAGGCGGCGCTTCCGCTTGGGATGTTTCTTGGTCAGGATATGGCTCTTGAAGGCTCGGTGGCGCCGAATCTTTCCAGAGCCCGTGATCTTCACACGCTTTCTCAGCGCGCGCTTGCTTTTCATTTTGGGCATCGGTGAATCCTCAATAGACGCTATTTCGGGCCCAGGACCATCGACATGTTGCGGCCTTCGAGCTTGGGGTCCTGCTCGATCTTGGCGACGTCCTTCAGCTCCACGGCCACCCGGTCGAGCACCTGCCGCCCGAGATCGATGTGGGCCATCTGCCGGCCGCGGTACATCATCGTCACCTTGACCTTGTTCCCCTCCTGCAGGAACTCCCGCGCGTGCCGGGTCTTGAACTGAAAGTCATGGTCGTCGATGCCGGGCCGGAATTTCACTTCTTTCAGGTGAATTACGTGCTGCTTCTTCTTCGCCGCCCGGGCCGCCTTGGCCTCCTCGAACTTGTACTTGCCGTAGTCCATGATCTTGACCACGGGGGGCCGGGCCAACGGGGCCACCTCGACCAGGTCGAGGCCCCGCTCCGCGGCGGCATTGAGCGCCTCTTCGATGGACAGGACGCCCAACTGATCTCCATTGTCCGCGATCACCCGCACCGGGCTGATCCGGATCTGGCGGTTGACCCGCGTGCGCGGGGTGCGGCTCGGGCTGCTGCTGCTGCTGCTGCTTCCGGGTTCGACGGGCAGTGTGACAACTCCGCGTAAAAGAAAACGGGCCCCGTCTAGTGCAGGGCCCGCTGGAAAACCATCACCCGGTCAGTCGTCAGCAGGCCGCTGATGACTGATCCTGGATGGCTCCAACAACCCTGGCGCTCGGCAAATCGCTTCGCCGGCTGCGGGTGGGGCGCCGAAGGGCGCCCACTTAACTCATTGTGGCGTAAAAGCTAGCCGAGGGCCACGGGGGCCACAAGTGCGAACCCCTTCCCTTCCTTCTCCAGGCGCCCCTCGATCGTCGTCGCGTCATGCTCAAAAAACAGCCGCCATCCCTCGGCTTCGGCACGCGGGTACAGGTGGCGCCGCGTCTCCAGCGTCACCAGGGGCTCCACGTCGTACCCCATGATCCAGGCGATCGGCAAATGGGACGCCGTGGGGACCAGGTCCGCGATGAACAGGAGCTTGTCCCCGCCGCTCTGAATCAAGATGGACTGGTGCCCGGGTGTGTGGCCGGGCGTGGGCATCCCCTTGATGCCCGGCAGGATCTCCTGCTCCCCGTCCAACAGGGTGAAATCGATCCGGTCCCAGTTGAGCGGAAAATACGATCCCTTCGTCCGCTCGTTGGTGTGGGTCGCGAATTCGTATTCCCGGCGCTGCACCACGTAGGTCGCCCGGG
>DATBBZ010000283.1:0-2540 GCA_036270745.1 Gemmatimonadales bacterium
GGATGCGATTGATGCGCTCAACAGGATAGCGTCGCGATTTGAGCTTGTCCTTGCAACTAAGCAGTAATTTCCTTGAAAAACTACACTACCGGCCGGTTGGTGCGCAGCATCTCCATGCCGCCAGCACCGTCTGACAGCGCCCGAGGTCCTTAAATCCCGGCACCGCCACCAACAGGGAGGTCGGATTAACATTCGGCCTGGTCGTTCACGCCCGTCTCACGCCGCTTCCCCCTCATCTCCCAGCCATTCCGAGAGGAAGCGCTGGATTTCCGACCGGTGCCGCCGCAGCAATCGCTCCACGTCGAGCACGCTCGGCCGGTCCTTCTTGCGATTCCAGGGCGGTGGCGACCACCAATCCATCCACCCGACGGCGTCCAGTCGGAACTGCAACAGCCGCAATAGGCTCATCGTCACCCACTGGGCCTGGGTCGTCCGCTCGATCGGGTTGCGGGTCCACGCCCGGCACTCCTCCCATCCGAGCCGCTGCTTCAGGTCCCGGAAGCCGTCCTCTTGCCGGAACCGGGCGGCGAATAACTCCACCATCTGCAACCCGGTCAACTCCACGGCCGAGGTGACCAGCGTGAACCGCTTCTTGTACCCCTCGACCTTGGCGACCACCGCCTTGACCGGCACGTCGTGGCCCGACACCCGCCAGAGGCACACGACCTCCTTCCAGAGCACCTTCCGCCTCCGGCCGTAGATGAAGGCGTGCCCCTCCTGCCACCCCCTCGTCCACCGCCCGCCCTGGCGGGGTGGGGGCAGCCTGCGGCCCCACTTCGGCATCGGCCCCCGCTGCCCCGCGCGGCGCTCCTTCGGCGGCGGGGCGTGCAGCCGGGCGTCGTGCCGTAGACGGGTCAGGAACTCGATCCGGGGCTGGCCCTCCTCGGGGGCGACCAGCGGCCGGACGACGCTCTTGAGGGCGTAACCGCCGTCGAAGACGGCCAGGTGATGCCCGCCGAGGGTCCGGGCCTGCTCGCGGATCAGTTCGACCGCCAGTTCGCACTTGGTCCGGAACTCCTCCGTGGGGCCGGTGGCGCCGGACCGGGCGGGCAACTGCGACTTGCGTAAGTAGAGCCGCCCGGAGATGGGCAGGAACCAGGCGGGTTGGTCGGGGTTCTCGCGCAACGCCCCCAGGGCCACCCAATTGTGCGCCCGGACGGTCGTGGCCCGGTTCGGGCAGCGGGCGGTGTACTCGTGAAACGTGCAGGTGCCCCAGACGTGCGCGCCCGAGCGGTGGACCTTGGTGTCATCGACGGCCGAGACGTGGTAGCCGTGCCAGACCCGCCCCGGGGCCTTCTCGACCAACCGGGTCAGGCTGCTGGTGACGTCGGTGGGATGCCAGGCGCCGTACTCGGCGAAGGACTCTAGCGCCTTCCAGTCGTCGATGCGCTCGACGGCGATGACCGACTGGGTGATGGTGTGCTCCGCGACGTTGAGGGCCAGTGCGGTGACCCACTCGACGAACCGGCGGTAGCCGGGGCGGGTGAAGGCCCAAGCGAAGGACGAGAGCAGGGATTGCCAGACGGACCAGACGAGCGTAGCTTGCCGCATGGGGCGTCTCCTCGCGGTGCTCGATGGGATGGTGACCACCCGGCAGGTTCCGCTCGGGAGACGCCCTGTTCAACGGCCGACCGGCATGCAGCCGGGATGGGCCCTTTCAGATGGATTCCACCGGCATTACGGCATCGATGCACCCCGTCCCCATGACTGCGGAGTCCCGCCGATCGCTCCTGATCCAGCTCGGCCAGGGATCGCTGCCCCCGAACGGAGTCAGTGATGACGTCCACCCCGACGATCCGCACGCACCGCCTCCACCTCCGCCTCTGGCGCGACGAGGACTTCCCCGCTTTTGCCGCGCTGAACGCCGACCCGAGAGTCATGGAATACCTCCCCAGGCCACTGGACCGCGCCGAGAGCGACGCGCGGGCGGCCAGGATCCGCGCCCACTTCGCCCGACACGGCTTCGGGCTCTGGGCCGTCGAGGTCCCGGGGGTCGCCGACTTCATCGGGTTCGTCGGCCTGTCGGTGCCGGACTTCGAGGCGCACTTCACGCCCTGCATCGAGGTCGGCTGGCGCCTGGCCCACGAGCACTGGGGCCAAGGCTACGCCACCGAGGCGGCCCGGGCCGCCCTCGACTTCGGCTTCCGGCGGTTGGCGCTCGAGGAGATCGTGTCCTCCACGGTGCCGGCGAACCGGCGATCGAGGAGCGTCATGGAGCGGGTCGGGATGACCCGAACGGCGGCCGACGATTTCGATCATCCGGTTCTTCCCGAGGAGCACCCGCTGCGGCGTCATGTCCTCTACCGCGCGATCCGAGGACAGGAATCGGTCGCTGACCTATCCCGATTTTGAACCGCTCAAGGGGCTACGGAAGTCCAGTTGGAGTATGGTTTTTCCGGGAAACTACTGCATATCGTCGTCGATCGCGGTGATGTGGCTTCAATGGGGCCACGGCGGTGAGGCCGTGGAAAGTAACCGCCCCGATACGTGCCGTCGTCGGTCGTCTCGCTTCAATGGGGCCACGGCGGTGAGGCCGTGGA
>DATBBZ010000284.1:0-2868 GCA_036270745.1 Gemmatimonadales bacterium
GTGCACTTCCTCGGCGTCTCCCGACAGGGAGGTCGCGGTCGCGTCCACGTGCAGAGGTCCGCCAGGGCGCTGGAAGTAGTGGACCGGATCCTCTTGCAGGGCGGTGATGTTCGCCGCGGATCCATTCACTTGGCTCAGGTCTACGGAGGCTGAGATCTCATACCGGTTGTTGAGGAACCGATGCCGGGCATCCAGCGCGCCGGCAAACGCACTGCGGGCCAAACTGGAGGAGCTCACAGAATCGAGCTGCCGATTCACCCCCGTGAACATGAACCCCACGCCACTGTTACCGTCCCGGAGATCCTGCGTCACGCGGATCACGCCATAATTCGCGCCCGGCTCGGTGGTGAGCCCACCGGGGCCCGTCTCGTGCTGGGTCACGGCTTCGATCACGCCAAGATTGAGGCCGCCCGGAAGGCGGCCGGTGAGCTTGCCCGCGCCGAGAATGGTCGTCGCTCCGGTGCCGTCACCGAGGGTCGGTGTCGCTCCGATGCGGCGGGAATAGAACAGCTCTTCCCCGCTGCAGTTCACCTGGCTGCAATTGACGTTGAACTGAAAGAGGCCGTTCCCCTCCACGAAAAAGGGGCGGCGCTCCTGGAAGAAGGTCTGAAACGCGCCGAGGTTGAGGACTGCGGGGTCCGATTCCACCTGCCCGAAATCCGGGTTCACCGTGCCGGTCAGGGTCAAGTTTGACGCCACCGCAACCTTAAAATCCGCCCCGACGCTCGCCTGCTGATCGCGACCGAAGCTGTTCGCGCGCGCCACCGACACGTTCTTCGAGACCATGTAGGGCGCCAGCTCGAACCGCCGTGGGGGGGCGAGGTCCGTGAGTCCGGTGAGGTCGCCGAGCTGCGATGACAGTCCGGGCTTATTCGTGTGATAGGGGGGCCAACTGTCCTGCTCGCCGGTCCGCTCAACTTGCCGCGCGATGGTGAAGCCGAAGGTGTTGCTGGCTCCCACGGCGAATCGCATCTGCGACAGGGGGAAACGGAACACCGCGATCCATCCCAGCGAATCCACTTTGGTGGCGACGTCCCAGATGCCGTCCCAGGCGCCGTCCTCGTTCCCGTCCTTATAGATGGCGTAGTCCGTCTTCACCCCCACCGGATTCACGTCGAACTCATAACCCGTCCGGCGGTCATGGTAGGAATCGATGAAAACGGTAATCATGTCCGAAGGCGTCTGGACGTCGCGCCGCGCGAGGAGACCTACGATGCTGTCGGGGTGTGGATCGTACGCCCGGACCAGCACGTACAGGTCGCGCTCGTCGTAGAGCACCTTCGCCTCGGTCCGGAACTTCGGCAGGGCGCCGTCCGTGGGACGGAACACCCGGAATTCGGAGATCACGGGCGCATCCGCCCAGGCCGGATCGCTGTCGAAGCGATTGAGCACCGGTGCGGTGGTGGTACGAACGGCTGCAACGGCCGTGGGGACAGGCGCCGCGGGAGAGTCCGGTTTGGACGCGGGGCCCTGGGGACTGGCGACGGCCAGGAGCAGCAAGGCGATGGCGTTCATAGTCCATCAGACGGCGGCTATTTCGGAAAGGTTGCATCCCAGCACTTAACGGACCCCGCCTCCCGGCGTAGGTTCTCCGTTCATCTTGTCAGCAAGCGGTTAAGACCATGCGCCGTTACGCAATCGTTATCGTCCGGGCCGTGCTGGGCCTCTCCCTGATGCCTGGGACCAGGGTCATCTCCCAGTCATCCCATCTCGAAACCCGTTGGGCCCAGGATGTAACGCCTGATCGGGTGTTGCCCGAGTACCCCCGCCCCCAGATGGCGCGGAAATCGTGGATCAACCTGAATGGTCTTTGGGACTACGCGGTCCGCGACGGGACCGCCGGGACGGCCGTCGCACCGGTCTCGTACGATGGCGCCATTCTGGTGCCCTTCCCGGTCGAATCGCAGTTGTCACGCGTCACGCGCGCGGTCACGCCCCGCCAGCGCCTCTGGTACCACCGGCGCATCACCCTCCCGGCCCAGGCACCCGGAACTCGCTGGCTCCTGCAGTTCGGCGCCGTCGATTGGGACGCCACGGTGATGGTGGATGGACATGCCGTCGGCAACCATCGGGGCGGCTACGACCCTTTCACGTTCGATATCACGGGCGCGCTCAAGCCCGGTGCGTCACATGACCTCGTGGTGAGTGTCTGGGACCCCACCGACAACGCGGAGCAACCGCGCGGCAAACAGGTCCTGAAGCCCGGCAGCATCTGGTATACGGCGGTGACGGGCATCTGGCAGACGGTCTGGCTCGAACCGGTGCCACGCACACACATCGCCCAGCTCACGATCACGCCCGATGTGGACGCGAAGGTAGTCCGGGTCCAGGCGAGCGTCCCCGGTGGAAGCGCCACGCTCCCGGTAATCGTCGAGGTCAGGTCCGGCGACTCGCTCGTCGCGCGCGCGACCGCCGTCAATCGCGTGACGGTATCGATTCCCATTCCCGGAGCCCGCTTGTGGTCTCCCGCGGACCCGTTTCTCTACCGCCTGCGCATCGCGGCTGGCGGCGACACCGTCCAGAGCTACTTCGGCATGCGCAAAATCGCCGTGGAGCGCGATTCCGCGGGCGTGCTGCGCCTGTTCCTCAATAATCGCGCGCTCTTCGAGTATGGCACCCTGGACCAGGGCTGGTGGCCCGATGGGCTCTACACGGCGCCCACCGAAGACGCCCGGCGCAACGATTTTCTGGTGCTCAAGGAGCTGGGCTTCAACCTGATGCGGAAGCACGTGAAGGTGGAACCGGAGCGCTGGTACTACGACGCTGACTCAATGGGCGTGCTGGTCTGGCAGGACATGCCCAGTGGGGACATCGACTCCGACTCGGGACGGGTGGAGTACCGGCGCGAGCTCGAGCGGATGTTGGCGG
>DATBBZ010000285.1:0-7647 GCA_036270745.1 Gemmatimonadales bacterium
CGGAAAGGATTGCAGGAATGCCCGGAACCCCATTCGCGCCGTCGCCACACTGCCTTTCCGGTATTGCTGCAGCGAGGCGTCGTACATCTGATCCGCGCTGGCCCCCGTGACGCTGGGAGCGGCACCGCGGCTCGTGTCGGGTGCGGGCACCGGCTGCGCGGCGCGCTGCTCGATCTGCGAGCGGAGCTCGGACAGGCGCTGCTGGCTTTGGCCGGTGAGCTCCTGCACGCTCACCAGCTGCTGATTGATGTTGAGGTGGTCGTTCTTCGCGTCGCCGCGCATCTGGACCAGATACGCAGCCTGCGTCGCGAGCGCCTGCTGGACCGCCGCGATGGCCGCCAGCACACTGTCCCGCGTGGCTCGGGCGCCCGAGTCGGAACGGGTCACCTGCGCCTGAAGGGCCTCGACCTCGAGACCGACCTTCCGTACGTCCCCCTTGAGGGCGCATCCGGCGGTGATCCCGAGGCCGAGGAGCGCGACGTGTCGCGCGGTTCTGCGTGCCACTCTTACGGCTTCACCAGAGCGTTGCCGCCGGCGAGGATGGAGAATTCATCGCGACGGTTCTTCGCCCAGGCGTCCTCGGTGTGGCCGGGGTCGAGCGGGCGCTCTTCGCCGTTCGACACCGTCTCGATGCGGCCGGCGTCGATGCCGTGCGTCACCAGGTACTGCTTGGCGGCGTTGGCGCGGCGGTTCCCGAGGGCCAGGTTGTACTCCTGGGAGCCGCGCTCGTCGCAGTTGCCGGCGATCTGGATGCGGAGCCCGGGGTTCTTCTGCAGGATGGCGATCTTCTGATCGAGGAGCGTCTGGTCCGTGCCCTGAATCTCGGCCTTGTTGAACTCGAAGTGGATCATGGCCGCCAGCATCGACCGCACCTCGTCACCGGCCCGAGCCGCCGCGGCGGCGGAGTCGGCGGCTGCCGCACGGGCGATGCTGTCCGCCAGCGCTCGCGCCTTCGCGAGGCTGTCGGCCTGCGCGGCGGCGATCGAATCGGCGACGCGCTTGGCTCCAGCGCCCGCGGTATCCGGCGTCACGGCCGGGGTCGGGGTGGTGTCAGGCTTCTTGCCGCACGCGGCGACGGCGATGGCCGTCGCGAGTGCCGCCAGTGCGAGCGATTGCAGGCGTGTCATGGACTTGGGTCTCCAGGTCAGGGGGTGGCTGAGGCGGCTTCCGGCAGCCGCGGCGACCAGGCCGGCAGGCGCTCCCCGCTCTGCTGCAGCAGGGGTCGAATGCGGCCGGTCTCCAAATCGATGATCCAGAGCTGCCGGTACCCCGCACGATCCGAAACGAACGCCAAATGGCGGCTGTCGGGCGCCCACGTCGGATCTTCATTGCGCCCGAGCGACGTCAACTGTTTCACCGTACCCTTGCGCGCATCCAGCACGAAGACTTGCAAGGTGCCGCCCACGTCTCGGTGAAACGCAACCGAAAGCCCATCCGGGGACCAATCGGGCGCGTTGGAGGACCCGGAAACACCATAGTCGAAGGGAGCGAACAGCTGTTGATCGGTCCCGTCGGCGCCCATCACGTAGATCTGCGCCAGACCCGGGCGGGTCGAGACGAAGGCGATGCGACGCCCGTCCGGACTGTAGGTCGGGGACAAGTTGTCAGAAAACCTACCTACGGTCAAGCGCTGTAGACAGCACGCATCGCGAAAGTTCACGCTCCACAAGTCGGTGCCTTCTTCGGTGGCCCGGCTGAACGTGATGGATTTTCCGTCCGGCGCGAACGCGGGCGTGAAGTCCGAGTATTTCCCGGTGCTTCCGTACACCACGGAACGCTTTCCGGTCGCGAGGTCGAGCAGGTTGATCTGCCCGTGTCCCTCGTTGAACTCCATGTACGCAACCTTTTTGCCGTCCGCCGACCAGGCCGGCGAGAGGGCCTCCTTGGTGGCCGACGACACGAGTTTGAGAGTCGCGCCGTCCTGATCCACCGACCACACATGCTTGTCCTTCACGAAGAGAATCCGGGTGGCCGACGTCCCGGCCGCGCCGAGGGAGGCCTGGATCACCAAATCCGTGAGGCGATGGACCGCCATCCGGTACCCGGGATCGCCCGGTGCCGGCAGGCGCGCGGCAAAGGACCTCCGGACCGCGCCAGCCGTAACGTCGTGCAGGAGCAACACCACCGAGTCGGCGCTGGCCCGGAACTGTACGGCGAAATCGGCTCCAAGGGCCTGATAGAGCGAATAGTTGAGGCCCGCGAGGCGCGTGGCGGTGTGCCCCGTGGGGGTGCCGGCCGGGCCGGGGTCGAGCGAGTCGCCCCCGGGGAGCGTGATCACCTCGTACCGGTCCGAGTAGTCGAGATCCCGGGCGACGATGGTCCGCACCGAGTCGAGCGCCCCAGCGGTCACCGGCAGAATCACCAACCCGGGACGGACGCCGGGACGGTACGTGATCCCGATGCGGACCCCGCGATCGACGGTGGAATCCTGGGCACGCAGACGGGCAGACGGGCAGACGGGCAGCAACAACACCGCCAGCATGCCATACCTGACCAACTGCCCGTCTGCCCGTCTGCCCGTCTCTCTCACTGCCGCACCCCGGAGAAGTAGAACCGGACGAAGAGCACGTCCTGATTCCATCCGTCCGGCAAGGTGCCGAACGCCTTGGTCTGCCCCGCGGACTCGACCGCGCCTTCCGCTTCCAGATCGAAGGCGAAGTTGCCCGACCGTTTGGTGAACTGCAGTCCCGTCACCGACCCATCCTTATGAACGAAGAACGACACCTCGGCCTCGAGCGGCGTGCTTTGATCGGGCCGCTGCCAGCGCCGGAGGACCTGCGAGACGATGTTCTGCAAGTACTCCGGATACGGAAACGCCTGTCCTTCGGTGCTGACCGTCGCGACATCGTGTCCCGTGGACGGCGCTTCACCGGGGACCCGCTGCACCGGCGCCGTCTTGGGCGCAGCCTCGCGTCTCTTGGTGTCCGCGTTCGGCGGCGGCGCGGGCGCCGGCTTGGGGGCCGGGGCCGGTTTCTTCTCCGCCGGCGCCGGGGTCGGCGGGGTCGCCGCTTCGCGCTGCACCACATCCGGCGCTTTCCGCTGATCGGGCGTCGGGTCGGGCGCGGCGACGAGCCGCACCGCGTAGGTCGGCGGGGTCACCGCCTGTGCATGGCGCGCCGCGACGAGGACGAAGGACACCGCGAGCCCGTGTACGGCGATCGTGCCGATCAGGCCGATGCCGGCACCGCCCGGCACGCGGGACCCGCGGCTCACTTGCTCACGGCCTCCGGCTCGGCGACCAGACCGACGTCATTGACTCCCGATTCCCGGATCACGGCCAGCACCTGCACCACTGTTCCATAGGCCACCTGCTGGTCCGCCCGGAGGTACACGCCGGACGGGTGTTTGCTCCGCACAAAGGCGGCGAAGGTGGCTTTGAATTCGGCGTAGGTGAGGGGGGACTGGTCCAGGAAGATCGCGCCGGACTTGTCGATGGTGACGATGAGCCCATGGTTCGGCTCGAGGGGCTTCGCGGCGGCATGGGGAAGTCGCACGTCCACCCCGCCCTGCATGATGGGCGCGGTGATCATGAAGATGATCAGCAGGACGAACGCCACGTCGACGAGCGACGTGACATTGATGTCCGCGTTGAACGGAAGCTCGCCGCGGCCGCGGAGCCCTCCGCCCGAGAGGAGGCCGCCCGCCATGGCCTAGAGCCGGCCTTCCCGGGCCATGGTACCGATGATCTCCTGGGCGAAGCCTTCGAGCTCACCAGCGAACAGCCCCAGGCGGCTGACGAACAGGTTGTAGCTCATGACGGCGGGCACGGCCACCGCCAGCCCCGCGACGGTCGTGACGAGCGCTTCGGCGACGCCCGGCGCGACCGCGCCGATGTTGCCCGACCCGCCGGCCGCGATCCCGATGAACGCGTCCATCACGCCGAGCACGGTGCCGAGCAGACCGAGGAGCGGAGAGACGGAGCCGAAGGTGGCGAGCCAGGGGATGAAGCGCGCGGCCGCGTCCCGCTCGGCGGCGACCTCCTTGGACAGCATCATGCGGAGGGCTTCGAGCTGCGTCGGGGTCAGCGTCGAGGGCGGTGTGGCCGGATCCCGTTTCAGTGCGCCCGGCTTGAGCTCCGAGAAGAAATGGATTCCCTCGAGGAGCACCCGGCGGTACGGGGACGGCTGGAGCCGCATGGCCGCGTGGTGCGCATCCTCCAGCCGCTGGGCTTTTTCGATCTCGACCATGAAGCGGTCCGCCTGACGCCGGAGCCGCCGGAACTGCCACCATTTGAGCGCGATGATGTACCAGGACGCGAGAGAGAAGAGAACGAGCACCACGAGGACGACCTTGGTCTCGCGACTCGAGGTGAGTACCAGCTCCCACGGCGTGGTGGGGACGGCCCGCCCGAGCTGCAGCAACACGTCACGCCTCCATTATTGAGCGAATCGTGGCCCGCAGGCCCTCCGCCAGCGGAGTCCGGGGACGCCACCCGAGCTCCCGGGCGGCCTTGTCTGTCGCCAGCGACGAACGGAGAATCTCTCCGGCCCGCGCCGGCGCGCGCTTGATGTTCGCGTTTTTGCCGGCGCCTGCCGCCAGCAGCTCCGCCAGGCGGTTCACCGACGTTTCCATGCCGGTGCCGATGTTCCAGGCCCGCGCGTCGAGACTGGTGAGCTTCGGCAGAGCGACGCCGGCGGCCCGCACGTTGGCCTCGGCGACGTCCAGCGCGTAGACCATGTCCCGCGTCTGCCCACCGTCACCGAAAATGGTAATCGCTTGTCCGCTCGCGATGCGGCTCGAGAAAATCGCGATGACGCCCGCCTCGCCATGCGGGTTCTGCCGGGGGCCGTACACGTTGCTGTAGCGCAGCACCGCGGCCTCAATCCCGTACAGCTGGGAAAACGTCGCCAGGTAGTACTCGGAAGCGAGCTTGGCGGTCCCGTACGGGGACGTGGGCAGTTTTGGATCGGGCTCGGAGAACGGCAGTTTCTCCCCTTCCCCGTAGACCGTGCCTCCGGAGGAGGCGAACACCACCCGCTTGACCCCGCCCGCCCGCGCCCCCACGAGGAGGTTCAGGAGCCCGACGATGTTCACGCCCGCATCGAACACGGGGTCCTCGACTGAGCGCCGCACATCCATCTGCGCGGCATGATGATTCAGGACGCTGAAGCCGCCCGTGGCCAGGAGCTCGCGGGCCTCCGGGGACCGGACGTCCGCCTCCACGAACGTGGCCCGCGCGGGCAGGTTTTCCCGCCGGCCACTGGAGAGGTTGTCGAGGATCGTGACGTCATCCCCGGCGGCGAGATGCGCATCCGCCACGTGGGAGCCGATGAAGCCCGCACCACCTGTCACCAGAACCCGTCGAGACATGATCGATTGCGTTCCTTAGTTGAGATCCGGATGCGCCGCGGCCCAGGGCGCGGCGATATCGCGCCCAGTGGCGGGACACGGAGCACTCAGGACTTGCGAGACGGCGCCGGACCGAAACGGTAAGGTCCGGCGACGGATCAGGAGGGCATCTTCCGGACCAGGCGGACCTTGGTCCCGGCCTTGATGCTGGGTTGCGAGATGCCGATCACCAGGGCCGACGCGGAGTGCTCTCGGGTGTGCACGATCAGGAACTGCACCAGCACCTGCTCGGACGCGGTCCCCATTTCGCCCGTCGCGGGGCGGTAGGCCTCGAAAATATCGCCCGGGGTGACGCCGTCGGAGCGCCCCTTGTCCAGGAAATAGATGGTCTGCGTCCCCGCCAAGGGCTGGAGATCCCGCTGTGCAACTATCGCGCCCTGGAGACCCTGCGTCACCGCGGCCGGCCGGCTTTCGCCCGGATTCCGGAAGGGCTCGAGCGGGAGGGCCATGGAACCGGAGTGCACTCGGCCGTATTGCTGAATCACGGTAGCCAGGACCTGCCTGGGCTGCACCACCGTCACCCGCGCAATGCCGACGGGGATGACGACCTCTCCCCATCCCGAAACGTCGCGGTCACGCCGCGCCAGTAGCAGGGAGTCACCGATGTGATAGCTGGCGTTCCCCGGCGGCGTGATGGCCACTTCCTCGAACTGGCCCGCCACGGTGACCTGGGAGAGGCGGGTGATAGCCGGCCGCTCCGTGTTGCCGAGCACCTGACCCCACGGTAGGTCCTCCCCTTCCGTGAGCCATCCGGCGGAATAGAACTCGCCGGGCCGCACGGGCCGGTAGGGCTGATGGAGATAGGCGCGCAGCTGGTTCTCGATCTGCTGCTTGGGCGTGATGGGGTGGTCGAAGATCGTTTGATACGCGTTCCCGACCGGCTCCGGCGGAGGGGGCGGGGCGGCGGTATCCGCCGACGCGGCGGCGGATACCGCCGTGGTGTCGAGCTTGGGCGTCGTGTCGACGACGGCGTGCGCCGTGTCCGCCTTCACCGTGTCGGCGTGGACCGTGTCGGTCGGCGTAGGCGCCTGCGCGACCACGTGCGTGGTGTCGGCCTGCGCCACCATCGTGGTCGTGTCGCCGTTGACCTGCAGGACCTGCCCGGGATAGATCCAGTGCGGATCTTCCACCGACGCGGTGTTCAGCCGGTAGATCTCGGGCCACAGCAGCGGATCGTTGAAATAGAGGCGCGCGATGGACCAGAGCGTCTCGCCCTTGGCCACGACGTGCGTGTCACCGGTCGCCTGCTGCTGGAGGAGGCTGGACGCGGTATCGGCGGGGTGCGCCTTGGTAGTGTCGACGGGAGCCGGCTTGGCCTTCGTCGTGTCCTGGGCGCCGAGCCGCGCGCCCAGGAGCGGGACGGCCAGAAGGACGGCCAGGATTCGGCTAGAACGGGAGATCGTCATCCTCCGCATCCAACGCCTCCGGGAACGAGTCCAGCGACTCCGGTTTCCCCTCAGCTCCCGCCTTGGCGGGCGCTTTGGCTCTCGAGAAATCGCCGCCCTCCGCGCCACCCTTGGGCGAGAGCAGCATCACTTCCCGCGCGATGATCTCAGTGGTATACCGGGTCTGCTTCTCCCGGTCTTCCCAAGTCCGGTATTCGATCCGGCCCTCGACGTAAATCCGGTCACCCTTTTTCATGAACTTTTCGGCGAGGTCCGCGAGGCCGTTGCCACCCTTGTTGTTCCACATGACGACCCGGTGCCACTCGGTCTTCTCCTGCTTGTCCCCGCCCTGCCCCGTCCACTGCCGGCCCGTCGCCAGCGACACCGTCGCGACCTTGGAGCCATTGTTCGTCGTCCGGATCTCTGGGTCAGCCCCTAAGTTCCCAATCAGTATGACTTTATTCAGACTGCGGCTCACACCTACCTCCGGTACATAAGGCGGGCTGGTCCCAAGGATTCCCGCACAGTATATGAATCGCAAGTTATTCTGTCAATCAAAGATACGCCACTTTTGACCATTTTATTGGGGGTCCCCTCCTGCCGGAATGGCGGCGCGCAGGAGGATGGCATCCTCCACCGGCCGTCGATAGTACTTCGCGCGTCTCGACACCTCAGTGAACGCGAATCTCTCATACAGCGCGCGAGCCGCGACGTTCGATTCACGGACTTCGAGGAAGACCTGTCGCGCGCCGAGCGCGTGCAGGCGACTCAACCCAGCGGACACCAAGATCCTCCCGACTCCACACCGCCGTGACTTCGGGTCCACGCCGATGTTCAGGATTTCGCCCTCATCCGCCATCTGCCGGGCGACCAGATACCCGGCCACCCGATCGTCGCCACCCCCACCCCCACC
>DATBBZ010000286.1:0-13710 GCA_036270745.1 Gemmatimonadales bacterium
CTCCCGGTCGCCGGCCAGCGTCCGGGAGATCAGCTCGGCCTCTTCCCGGTTTTCTATACGCGCACCCCCTACCTGAGGTTGGGGATCACGGGATATCGGCACTCTGCACCATTCCCCGGCGGCTCAGCGAATACCATGCGAATACCAAGGCCAGCCCGAACGCGAGGACGGCCAACGTGATGCTTGTCACCTGTGGGAACAACAGCAACAGCACGCCCATTCCGGCCGCGAGCCCCGCCGCCGCCCATCCCAGCCGCCGCCGCAACCCGCCCGCGACCTGACGTAAGGTCACCATGCCCTTGCGGGCCCGCTCATACGGGGACGGCTGATGAGGGACGGCGACGGGCTCGATCACAGCGGCGTCGGTGAGCCGGGGCGGCAGTCGTTTGCGCGCAACCATGACGACCTCGCTCGACCCCGCCGTGTCACGGTGGAACTGCTCGCACATTTCCGTCGCCAGGCCCTCATCTTCGACCAGCACATCCAGCTCGTAATTCGCGAGCAGGCTCGAGACGTTGATGTTGCTCGACCCTACGCGGACCCAGCGCCGGTCCGCCACGAGCGTCTTGGCGTGCAGCATGGGTCCCTGCCACTCGAATAAGCGCACGCCGGCGTGGAGCAGGTCCCGGTACCCGATGCGGGTCATCGCCCGGACGACCGCGATGTCGGTCGCTCCCGGAACGAGAATCCGGACGTCGACCCCGTCGCGCGCCGCATCGACCAATCCCGCGAAGAGCGTCGCCGGCGCAACCAGGTAGGCGTCGGTGAGCCAGAGCCGCTCGGTCGCGGTGGTGAGCAGGAGACCCACCGCCCGCCAGGCGCGCGCCCCCTCCGGTACACCTTCGACGATCCGCACGGCCGTCGCGCCCGCTTCCGCGGGCGAGCCGTTGAACTCGGCCGCGGACAGGGGATCGCCGGCTCGGCGCCAGACCCGGCCGAAGGTTGCGTCGAGTCCGGCGGCGGCGGGACCCCGGAGGGCGATCATGGTGTCACGCCAGGGCTGGCGACCCCGGGCCGGGTCACCCGCCCACTCGTCCCCGATACACAGGCCCCCGACCATGGCGCGGTCGCCGTCCACCACCACCAGCTTGCGATGGTCACGCCGTAGAAGATGAAAGGGGCGACCGCGGAAGAAGGGATTGAAGGCCCGGACCTCCGCACCGGCGCGCCGCAACTTGTTCCAGTATGCGCCCGAGGTGCCCCAGCTGCCCAGCGCATCGTAGAGCACGCGGACGGCCACGCCCTCGCGCGCGCGCTCCGACAGCGCGTCCGCGAACCGGCGCCCGGTGGTGTCGTCGCGGATGATGTAGTTCTCGAAATGCACCCAGCGCTGGGCTTCGCCGACGAGCGCCAGCATGGCCTTCAGCGCGCGGGCGGAGTCCGTGTGCAGCGTCAGGGTGTTCCCCGGGATGGGCCGGGTGCCGGTCACGCGGTCGAGGGCCCGGGAGACGCCGGCGCCGTCCGGGGTCACGGCACTAGCCGATCCCTAGGCCGAGCGTCCGCTCGATGGGACGGAGGGCGCCGATGACGAAGGCGATGTGATCATCCAGGGGAACGCCGAGCTCTTCGGCGCCCCGGCGCACATCGTCGCGGTTCACGCCGCGGGCGAAGGCCTTGTCCTTGAGCTTCTTCTTCACCGAGGCAACCTCGAGGTCCGACAGACTCTTCGACGGGCGGACCAGTGCGCAGGCGACGAGGAACCCGCAGAGCTCGTCGACCGCGAAAAGCGTCTTCGCGAGGGGAGTCTCCCGGGCGACGCCGGTGTAGTCGGCGTGTCCCAGGATGGCCTGACACACGGGGTCTCCGACGCCGCGTTCCCGGAGCAGGCGGACGCCCCAGCTCGGATGCTCCTCGGTGGCGGAGTGGGCGTCGTTCGGATACCGCTCGTAATCGAAATCGTGGAGGAGGCCGGCCAGCCCCCAGGTCTCTTCGTCGGCGGAAGACTGCCGCGCGTACGCGCGCATGGCCCCTTCGACCGCGAGCATATGCTGCCGGAGGGACGGGGAGGCGGTGTACTCCTGCATCAGGACCAGGGCTTCGTCGCGGGTCATGAGCTCACATTCCAGCGGTCGGCCCACAGCTCGGCCATCAGCACCGGCCACAGCTTGCGGGCGTGATTGGAGCGTCCCTGGCGGTGCTCGGCCCACAGGGCCGTCACGCGCTCACCGCCGAATCGGGGGGCGGCGAAGTACCGATCCGCCCGGTCCCGGAGGGCGCCGTTCAGCCAGGACGCGACGGGGACCGAGAGGCCGCGCTTCCGGCGATCGATGACGTACGCGGGCACCAGATCCCTCGCTGCTTCCTTCAATATCGCCTTGGTCTCCCACCCCCGCACCTTGCGGGCCGCGGGCACGGGCAGCACCAGTTCGAGCACTTCACGGTCGAGGAAGGGCGCTCGCGCCTCGATCGAGGCCAGCATGGTGCCCCGGTCGACCTTCACGAGCAGGTTATCCGGCAGATAGGTGAGAAAGTCGAGCCACAGCACCTGGTCCAGCTCGGGGGCGGCGGGGAACGCGCGGAGCAGCTCGCCGAAAGTCCCGACCGCATCGGGGGTCGGACCCAGCGCGCCGAACCAGGCGGCGTGCCGTTCGAGCAGCGGACGATCCGCCGACCCCACGAATTGCTTGAGCAGGAATTCGATCGTGACTTTGCCCGGGGAGGTGGGCCACCGCCGCACCGCCCCGGCGAGCAAGGCCCGGATTGGGGCCGGCAGGCGTCCGTAGATCCCGGCCGCCCGGTGCCCCAGGTGCGTCGGATAGCCGCCGAACAGCTCGTCCGCGCCCTCACCGGAGAGCACGACCTTCACGTCCGAACGCGCGGCCTCCGCGAGGAGATACGTAGGCAGGATGGCGGGGTCTCCCACCGGCTCTCCGAGGCGGGACGTCACCACGTCGAAGGCCCGGGAAAGGGACACATCGTCGGCGGGCACGTTGTGGTGGATGGAGTGAATGTCCCGCGTCACCGCCTCCGCGAAGTCGCTCTCGTCGTAACCCGGCGCCGCGAAGCGCGCGGCGTAAGTGTGGATGCGCTGGCCGGGCCGGGCCCGGGCGACGGCGGCGGCCAGGAAGGATGAGTCGAGCCCGCCGCTGGTGAACACCCCGATGGGGACGTCCGACATGAGCTCCCGGCCGACCGCGCCGACCAGGACGTCGCGCAGCTGGTCCGCGGACTGGAGCCGGTCGCTTCCGTGCGCCGCCTCGGCCGCGCTCCAATACCGGCGCACCGACACACCGTGGGCCGAGGCTTCGAGCAGGGCGCCGGGTGGCAGTTTCGCGATCCCGGTGATCAGCGTATGGGGAGCCGGGACGTAGCCGAGGGCGGTGTACAGCCCGGCAGCGTACCCGTCGAGCCGGCGGGGTTGATCGGGGAAGACGAGCAAGGCTTGGACTTCCGACGCGAACCGGAGCTCGTCGTCCACCACGGTCCAGAAGAGCGGTTTTTCGCCGGCCCGGTCGCGCGCCAGAATCAGGCGACGATCGGCGTCATCCCAGATAGCGAGTCCGAACATGCCGTCCAGCCGGCCCACTGCGCCGGCGCCCGCGCGCTCGAAATGCGGGACGATGGTTTCGATGTCGCCGGTGGAACGGAACGGATAGCCCCAGGCCGTCGCCTCACGCCGGAGACCGGGCGCGTTGTAGATCTCGCCGTTGCACACCATCCAGATTCTGCCGTCGGGACTCTGAAACGGCTGGTCTCCGGTGGTGAGGTCCATGATGGCGAGCCGGCGGGCGCCGAGCCGGGCGCTGTCGTGCCCCACGATTCGCTCGCCATCGGGGCCGCGGTGCGCGAGGGACAGCGCCATCGCCGGCAGGCGATCGGGGTAACGAAGGGGACGCCCGCTGAGGGAAACGACTCCGAAGATCCCGCACATCTAGGGCGCGCCGGGCCGGCAGGGACCGTAGGCGGCGAACCGGGCGTCCTCCCCCAGCAGGGGCAGGCGCCCATGGAGGGTCGAGCGGACGTCACGGTCACCCGCGCGGGCGAGGAAGACGGTGGGGAGCGGGCAGTGGGAGAGCAGGTCACGCCAGGCGTCGGCGGCGAGCAGCGGAGATCCGGGAACGGCGCGGAACGTGTCGAGATAGTCGGCGATGTACGTACTCGTCAGCTCCTTGCCGGTGGCAGTGGCTACCGGGATGGTGCGCCGGAGATAGAACGGGAGTGACGGGATGAAGGCCCCGACGCCCACCACCTGCGCGGGCGCACCACTCGCGGCAGAGTGGGACAGCGCGGCCG
Source organism: Gemmatimonadales bacterium (assembly GCA_036270745.1). Lineage (GTDB taxonomy): Bacteria > Gemmatimonadota > Gemmatimonadetes > Gemmatimonadales > GWC2-71-9 > 40CM-2-70-7. The sequence continues at coordinate 4,234 of DATBBZ010000286.1, forward strand.
CCACCGCATCGGAGACCGCGGCCGACGAACGGTCTTCCCCGACCGCGCGCAGCAGCGTGCCCCCCACGACGGGAATGGCGACGACGATCACGGCGTACGCGGCTGCTCCGAGGGACGGCGTATTCCGGCGCACGGCGAGCGCTACCGTGAGTCCCGAAGCCACCAGGACGAGACCCAGTACGAGCGCCGCCGTCGGCATCGCGGCCTTCTCGGCCGGCGTGAGCGAAATGGGCGCCGGGAACCAGAACGTGAGGGTGATGAGACCGAGCCCCAGCAGGAGCGCGACGGGGACGTACGCTTTCGCGCCCAGACCGATCCCTCGACGGGAGAGTCCGCGCCCGGCCGCCAGCGCGATGGCCGGCAAGAGCGGCAGGACGTAGTGAGGCAGCTTCGATTGGTTGAGTGAGAAGAAGATCAGGGGTCCGATGAGCCACGAGAGCAGGAACAAAGCTTCCTGCGCCGCCGGGTTCACCTGCCGGGCCTCCCACAGCCAGCGCCAGCGTCCGAGACGGCCAAGCTGCGCCAGCGCGGGCACGATCCACGGGAACGCGCCCACCAGCACGATGGGGATGTAGTACCAGAACGGCGCCGTCCGATGGAAGCCCTTGGTGGTGACCCGCTGGAAGGTTTCCCGCACGAAGGCGTAGTCGGGGAACTCGGGATGGCGGGCGGTGACGACCAGAAACCAGGGCAGCGCGATGAGGAGGAAGACCACCAACCCGCGCCACGCGAACACGCGCCCCAGGGGTCTTCCCGTCAGCAACACGTAGGGCAGGGTGGCGAGCAGCGGGACCAGGATGGCGACGGGGCCCTTGGTCAGGCCGCCGAGTCCGATCGCGGCCCACGCGAGGACGGGCCGGTCTTCGGCGAACGCGAGAATCGCGAGCGTGAGGAAGAAGGCAAGAGTGCTGTCGAAAATGGTCTCCCGCGCGAACGCCAGGACCAGCGGCATACTGGCGAGGGCTAACCCAGAGAGCCAGCCAGCCTCGGCCCCCCACCGCTTGCGGGCCCACCAGACCACGAGGGTGATGGACGCGAGAGTGAACAACAGGGCCGGGAGGCGGGCCGCCGCCTCGGTCGGTCCCAAACCCTCCATCGCGACGGCGGCGGCGGCGAAATAGAAGACCGGTTTGTCGAGATACGGAAGGCCGTCCAGGTGCGGGACGACGAAATCCCCCGACTGCACCATCTCACGCGCTACCTCGGCGTTCCGGCCCTCGTCGGGGTCCAGGAGCCGGTGCCCTCCAAGACTCCAGCAGAGGGCGATCGCGGCGACGAGCAGCAGCCCGGGGAGCCGTGAGATGGGTCGGGGAGGGGGCACGGCGGTGAATCTAATGCAGCGGGTTGACTCCGCCGCCCGGCGGCGCGGGCATCTGACTCACGGTGATGGGGACCGATGCCGCGGGCGCGCCGTCCACCGAGATGGCGAAGCGGTACGTGCCGGCGTGAGGGAATGGGACGTCGAAGACCAGAATGGCGGCGGCCTCGATGTCCGTCACCCCGGCCGGGGGCTCGGCGAAGTTGACGATGCCGGACCCGCCGAGGATCTCGGCATCCCGGTCGTCCACGAGCCGGATTTGCACGGGATGCTCTCCGATCTCGGTCCGTTTGCCCTTGAGGCGGAGCACCAGATGCAGCCGCGGGTGCATGGCGGGGAATTGCTGGACCCAGATGTGCTGGAAGATGCCGACCACCGAGATCTTGCCCGCCTGGTCCACCAGCGCATAGTCGGAGACCACCGCGAAATCGACGTTCACGGCGCCTCAGGACACCTTGATGGAGTTGATCTTGTCGTTCTGCTTGATCTTGTTGACCACGTCCATCCCCTTCGTGACCTGACCGAACACGGTATGCACGCCGTCCAGATGCCGTTGGGGAGCATGACAGATGAAGAACTGCGAACCGCCGGTGTCCTTTCCCGCGTGCGCCATGGACAGCGTCCCCGCTACGTGCTTGTGCTTGTTGAGGTGGGTCTCGCATTTGATGGTGTAGCCGGGCCCGCCGGTCCCGACGCGCCCCTTGCCCGACTTGGAGTAGGGATCGCCACCCTGAACCATGAAGTTCGGGATCACCCGATGGAACGTGGTCCCGTCATAGAACCCTTCCCCCGCCAGCTTTGCGAAGTTGGCGACCGTGCCGGGCACTTCGTCGGAGAAGAGGTCGAGCTCGATGACTCCCTGAACGGTATCGATCACGGCTTTGGTGGCTGCCATCACTGCTCCAGTGCGAGGTTGTCGTCGACCTGCTTCACGGTTTTCATCCCTACAATCACGACACCTACGTCGGGGTTGTCCAGCACGAAACGCAGGGCCAGTTGGGACGGTGAGACTCGGGACTGCGTGGCGAGATCGCGTACCCGGGCGCCCAACGCGGCCATTTTGGTCACGTACGGCCGGGGCATGCGGGCGCGTATGTCTCCGGTCTGCCAGGTCGCATCCGGTCCATACCCGCCCGCGAGAAACCCGTTGGCCAATGGCTCCCGGGCGATGATCCCCACATTGGCAGCGCGTGCGGCGGCCAGGAGCCCGTCTTCGGGCTCCCGTCGCGCGATGTTGTACACGACCTGGATGGTGTCGGACATGGTCGCCTGGATGGCGGCCAATCCTTCTTCGGGCGGATGAATCGACACCCCATAGGCCCGGATCTTCCCTTCCTGCTTCAACTCTTCGAGCACGCCATAGGTATCCATCGAGGCGATGAGATTGAGGGCCGGGTTGTGGAGCTGGAGCAGGTCCACATAGTCGGTCTTGAGCCGGCGCAGGCTCTGCTCGAGAGCGAAGCGGATGTAGTCCGGCGTGAAGGTGGAATCGTGCGTGACGGGAAGGGGCGCGTCGGCCGGGATGGCGTCGAACGGCGTGCCCGTCACATCGGCGATCCGGTCCCGCAAGAGCGCGTGGACGCCCCGGTTGTAGAAGTTGCCACCGACCTTGGTGGCGATGACGACCCTCGGCCGGATGCCGGCCAGGGCGTCGCCCAGCACTTCCTCGCTGTGTCCGTGTCCGTACACGTCGGCGGTGTCGAAGAACGTGCAGCCCAGATCGAGGGCGCGCCGGATGGCCCGCCGGGACTCGGCGTCGTCGGTGGGGCCGTACGAGTTGCCGTACTGGTTGCCGCCGATGGCCCAGGACCCGAATCCGATCTCGGACACCGCGAAGCCGGTGCGACCGAGGATGCGCTTGTTCATGTGACGAGCTCGGCGAACGCGGTCCGGGTCTCCACGGGAAGCGAGCACGTCGTTCCGACGCACACCGTGGCCTGGGGCCGGTCGGCCGAGCGTCTGATGACGACGCGGCGCGGGCGCCAGGTCTGCAACGCCGCGAGGTGCATGGCGCAGGCTTCGCCCGGGCCCAGGGGTCCCGCGACTTCGATCCGGGTGACCGGATGGAGCGCCCAATCGATGGCTCTGAGCAGGGTAGCGCCATGCAGTCCGAGCTGACCGGCGGCACCGGCGAACGCCGTCACTTGGCGGTTCAGCCGCTCTCGCCAGCGCGGATCGCCGGTAACACCCGCGAGCCGGGCGAGCACCAGCGCAGCGACTCCGTTCCCCGACGGTGAGGGCGCATCCTGGGCGGGCTTGCCGCGGACCGCGAGATACCCGCCGTCACCGGCGGTCGCGATGTCCCAGTAGCCGCCCGCCGGGTCTCCGTGCGCGCGTTCTACGTGCTCCATGACGGTGACGGCCCGGTCCAGCCACGCCGGTGCACCGGTCGCCTCAAATGCGTCCACGAAAGCGTACGCCGATTGCACCTGGTCGTCGAGCATGCCCGCCGGGGTACTGCGGCCGATCACGCGGGACATCCCGGTGCCTTCGTGCCACCCTTCGCCCCAGACTCGCTCGAGGCACGCCAGTGCCAGCTCGTTGCACTCGGTGCGATCGAGCACCGCGCCAGCCTGCAGAAACGCCCCTGCCAGCATCGCGTTCCACGACACGTACGGTGTGCGGTCCACGAACGGGGCCGTTCGCTGATCGCGAGCCTGCTTGAGCTGGGCCAGGGCCCTCTCGAGCACCGCGCGCTCCGCGTCCGTGGGCGCGATCCGCCGCCAGAGGACGTTCTTCGCGGGGTTCACGTGCATCTCGCCCCGTGCCCCGATGTCGAAAACCTTCGCTGCCACCTCGAACTCCGGCGCGGAAAGCGCGGCTTTGGCTTCCGCGACGGTCCACGTCCAGTAGTCCCCGTCGTCGCCGAAGTTCGTGTCCGCGTCCTGGGACGCGAAGAAAACCTGCCGGGCCGGATCCGAAAGGATGGCCAGGGTCCAATCGACGATTCCCGAGGCCGCCTCCCGAAGGGCGGGCGTTCCGAACGCCGAGTAGGCGGAGCAGTACGCGCGCAGGAGCTCGGCGTTGTCGGTCGCCATCTTCTCGAAGTGCGGCACGATCCAGCGTTCGTCCACGGTGTACCGGTGGAACCCGCCGCCCAGATGGTCGCGAATGCCGCCGCGCGCCATCCCTTCAAGGGTCTTGCTGACGATTTCACGCGGCCAGTCTTCCCGGGTGTCCCACCACCGCGCCAGCAGAAACTCGCAGGCACCAGGGTGAGGGAACTTGGGGGCGCCGCCGAACCCCCCGTACCGGACGTCGAACAGACGCGCCATCTGATCGGCACCGGCGAGGAGGACGTCGACCGTCGCGTCGCCCCGGCCGGTCTCGTCCAGCGCGCCACTCAGACGACTGGCCAGGTCCTTCGCGTTCGTCAGGAGCTTCTCGCGGTCCTCGCGGTAGCGGCGCGCGATTTCGACGAGGGTGGTCCGAAAACCGGGACGGCCATAGGAGTTCTGATCGGGTGGGAAGTAGGTGCCTCCGTAGAACACCCGCCCCTCGGAATCCAGGAAGGCGGTGAGGGGCCAACCGCCCTGACCGGAGATGGCCTGGACCGCGCGCTGGTACCGGGCGTCGACGTCGGGGCGCTCGTCCCGGTCCACCTTCACGCAGACGAATTCCCGGTTCAGCACGTCGGCCACGGCCGGATCTTCGTACGACTCACCGTCCATCACGTGGCACCAGTGACACCAGACGGCGCCGATGTCGAGGAGAATCGGGCGGTCTTCGGCGCGCGCGCGCGCGAACGCGCCGTCACCCCACGGCTCCCAGTGCACGGGCTGGTGGGCGGCCGACTGGAGGTACGCCGATGCCTCGGCGCTCAGGAGATTCGGCACTACGACTCGAGGAACCGCACGGCGGTTCGAGACAGGAGCTCCACGCCGATCGCGAGCGAGCTCTCGTCGATGTCGAACGTGGGACTGTGGTGCGGGGACGCCTGCTGGCCCGGCGGGGCGGAACCGACGAAGGCGAAGCAGCCCGGCACCTGGGCCAGGAAGAAGGACATGTCTTCGCCACCCATCGTGCGCACGCCGGCGCGGAGGTTCTTGGCGCCGACGACCTCCGCCGCCACGTCCTGCATCAGGGCGGCCATCGCCTGGTCGTTGATGAGTGGCTTGGTATGCCGGCGGAACCGCACCTCGGCGCCGGCGCCAAAGGCGGCGGCGACGCCCTTCACGGTGTCCGATACCAGCTTCGGCGCCTCCTCCCACAGGCGGCCGCCGAAGGTCCGGACGGTGCCGCGGAGCTCGGCGGTGCCGGGGATGACGTTGAAGGCATGACCTGCCGACACCTGCGTGACCGACAGCACGCCCTCTTCGAACGGGTCGCGCCGCCGGGAGATCAGACTCTGGAGCGCCGTGATCACGTGTGCCGCAATCAGCACCGGGTCGATGGTCTGATGGGGCGCGGCGGCGTGACCGCCGCGGCCGGTGATGGTGATCTCGAATTCGTCCACCGACGCCATGACCGGTCCAGGCATGATCGCGATCGTGCCCACCGGAATGTCGTTCCAGAGATGGATGCCGAAGGCCGCATCGACTTTGGGACGGTCGAGGACGCCCGCACGGATCATGGCCTGCGCGCCGTCGGAGATCTCTTCGGCCGGCTGGAACGCGAACTTCACCGTGCCCGGCAGGGCAACGGCGCCGAGCCGGCGCGCGACCTCGAGCCCGATGGCGACGTGCCCGTCGTGACCGCACGCGTGCATTTTCCCCGCGTGCCGGGACTTGTAGGGGACCTCGTTCGCCTCCTGTACCGGGAGCGCGTCCATGTCGGCCCGCAGCAGCACGCAGCGGCCCCCCGATCCCCGGACCCCCACGACGCCGGTGTTCCCGACTCCCGTCGTCACCTGGTAGCCTGACGCCTGGAGCCGCTCCGCGACGAGCCCGCTGGTCCGCGCCTCCTGATTCCCCAGCTCCGGGTGCTGGTGGAGGTCGCGGCGAGTGGCGATCAGCGAGTCCTGGTCGATACCGGTCAGGGCAATGGTCACAGGTCGGCGCTCGGGCAGAGATCGGAGATCCGGCACTTGCCGCACAGCGGGCGCCGGGCGATGCACGTCTTGCGGCCGTGAAGGATGAGCAGGTGCGAGAAGACGGTCCACTTGGGGCGTGGCACCAGCGGCATCAGCGCCAGCTCGATCTTTTCCGGCGTCTGCTCGCGCGTGAGCCTCAGGAGCCCGGAAATCCGCTGCACGTGGGTGTCCACCACGATGCCTTCGTTCTTTCCGAACGCATTTCCGAGCACCACGTTGGCCGTCTTCCGGCCGACGCCGGGAAGCTTGACCAGCGCCTCCATCGTATCAGGGACTCGCCCGCCGTGCTGTTCGACCACGGCGCGAGCCATGCCCAGGAGGGACTTCGCCTTGTTCCGGAAGAATCCCGTGCTCTTGATGATATTCTCGACCGCGGTCTGATCGGCGGCGGCGAGCGACTCCGGGTCGGGGTAGGCCTGGAACAGCACGGGCGTGACCAGGTTTACCCGGACGTCGGTGCATTGGGCGGAGAGGATGGTCGCGGCCGTCAGCTCGAAGGCGTTGCGGTGATCGAGAGCGCAGTGCGCGTCCGGGAACTCGCGCGCGAGGCGGCCGATGATCTTGTGGGTCCGCCCCTTGAGGGCAGCGGGCGATTCGAGCCGCTTCACCGGCGGGCCCGCGCGAAGGCTCGGAAGCCGTCGACGTCCCGGGTGTTGAGCACCCCGTCCGCCTCCACCCACCCCTTCCGTGCCACGCCCACGCCCACGCCGACGTTCGCCATCCCGGCCACCGAGTGCGCGTCGGCGCCGATCGACACCGTGACGCCCAGTTCGCGCGCCTCCCGGACGTGGCGCCAGTCGAGGTCGAGCCGGTGCGGGTCCGCGTTGACCTCGACGGCGATGCCGCGATCGGCGGCGCACCGCAGGACTGTTTCGAGGTCGATGGGGAAGGGATCGCGCGAAAGCAGCAGGCGGCCGGTCGGGTGCCCCAGGATGGTCAGGTGGGGATCATCCATGGCCTTGAGCACGCGCTCGGTCATCTGGGGCCCGGTCATCCCGAATCGTGTGTGGATGGAGCCGATGACGAAGTCGAACCGGTCGAGGGTGAGGGCGTCGAAGTCGAGCCGTCCGTCCTCGAGGATGTCCGCCTCGATGCCCTTCAGGACGGCGAACGACGGATGCGCGCGGTTCACCGCATCGATCTCGTCGTGCTGGCGCCCGACGTCTTCCGCTTTCAGCCCTCCCGCGAACGCTCCCGGCCCATGGTCGGTCAGCCCCATCCAGGAGTATCCGGCGCCCGCGCATGCCTCGGCCCAGTCCGCGACCGTGGTGGTTCCATCCGAGTAGTTGCTGTGGCAATGCAGGAAGCCCTTCAAGTCTCGCTCTTCGACGAGCTGAGGCAGGGTCCCCGCGGCCGCCGAATCGATCTCGCCTCCTCCCTCGCGGAGCTCGGCCGGGATCCAGCCGAGTCCCAGGGCGCGGTAAACGTCTACTTCCTCCGGATAGGCGCCGTGGGCGAGCGAAACGCCGCAGTCCGCGGCCCGGGCCTCGAGCTGGGCCAAATGCGCGCCGCTGCCGGTGGCCCGGACCCACGCGAGTCCGAACGATTCCAGGGGCGCGAAGAACACGTCCGCCAGGGTGCCCGACGCGAACCTGAGGGTGACGGCATTCTCCGCTCCCGACGATTCGGTGACCCCTGGCGTGGTCCGCAGGCGGTTGACGATGGCGTCCCGGGCACCGGCCTCACGGTACCCGATCAGGAAATCGAGGTCCCGGATGATCTCGCGCCGCCGTCGCACGCTGCCCGCAAGCTCGACGCGCACCGCCCCAACCAGGGCGGCGAGACTCTCCCGGAGGCCCGACGCCTCGGCCGCGGCATGGTGGTAGAGGCGGAACTCGGTGGAGCGGCGCAGGTGCGCGATGCCCCGCCGCACGTTCTCCGCCGTCTTGGCGCCGAAGCGGGGGAGGGCGGCGAGGCGGCCGTCGGCAGCCGCGGCGTCGAGGTCGGTGATAGTGTCGATGTCGAGCGCGTCGTGGATCTGGCGGATCTTGGTCACGCCCAGGCCCGGGATGCGCGTCATTTCCACCAAGCCGGGCGGAATTTGCTCGCGCAGCTCATCGAGGGCGGAGGAGCGTCCGGTGTCGATCAGCTCCGACACGATCTGGAGGGTCGCCTTGCCGATGCCGTGGACCTGGGCGAGGGACCCGGATTGGAGGCCCTCGACCAAGTCCCCCGGGAATCCGGTCACGGCCCGAGCGGCGTTCTCGAACGCGCGGACGCGAAACGGGTTCTCGCCCTTCAACTCCAGGAAGCGGGCAATCTCGTCCAGGACCTGGCCCACTGCCGGCTTGTCCATGATCGGGAAGCTAACCCGCTAGGCCCGAGGCAGGAATTCGTCGAGCGCGCGAACGAAACCGGACGTGACTTCGACGTGCGGGCAGTGCCCGCAGTCGAGGGGGATGAGCTCCGCGCCGGTGATCCGCGAGATCGCCTGCGACGACGCAATGGGCATGGGGTCCGACGTGCCGTGGAGAATACGGGAGGCGGGAAGCGGGGAGCGGGAGGCGAGCGCCTCCAGGTCGCTTCGAAGATCCCAATCGCCGAGGGAGTCCCAGACGGCTTTCTGGGTGCGAGCGACGACCCGGAACGGAGTCAGGCGCACCGCATCAGCAGGGTTCTTGAAGTAGCCCATGACCGATAATTCGAAGGCGCGCCGCTGATATGCCCCCGGATCGCGCTCCCGAAGGCCTGACGTACGGAGCGCGTCCCGCTCCGCCTGCCGCTGGGGGGCGTTCATCCGTCGGCTGAACTCGGCTTCGAACTCGTCACGCAATCCCTGAGTGATGGCGGCGGGAGCGATGAGGGCCAGGCGTTCGACCTGCTCCGGGTGGCGCAACGTATACAGGAGACCGAGGAGCCCGCCCCACGAGTAGCCGCAGATGACGAGCTGCTCACGGCCCAGCGCGACCCGGATCCCTTCCAGGTCGGCCACGTGCGCTTCCCATCCTACGGGCGCCTCCCGGGGGACGGGGGACTGACCGCCGCCCCGCTGGTCGTAATAGAAGAGCTCCCGGCCCTTCGCGAGCAGGTCGTACTGCGGCAGCAGGTAGTCGTGGCTCGCTCCGGGGCCTCCGTGGAGGACCACCACCAGTGGTCCCGCGCCGGTCTGCCGGGTGAAGAGGGAGAC
>DATBBZ010000287.1:0-8770 GCA_036270745.1 Gemmatimonadales bacterium
GTGGGGCTGAGCGGGCAGCTCGGCAACCTAGTGACCGCATTCAGCAAGACACCCATTCCCGTTTCAACGGACCTTCGGTTCACAGCACTGTCCGTGGGGACCGGTCACGTCTGCGGGACCACCTTGGACGGCGCCGCTTACTGCTGGGGTGCGAACGCGGAAGGCGAATTGGGAAACGGGTCATACCTGTTCAGCTTCTCTCCTGTTCGAGTACAAAATCCATCACCATGAAACCTTATGGCGTATTCTTGGTGGCAGGACTAACGGCGGCCGCCTGCCATGGCTCGACCGGGCCGTTGCCAGCGGTTGCCATCGCTGTCTCACCTCCCGGCGTGACGCTCCTGACGGGCGACACCGTCACTCTGGCGGCCGCGGCAGTTACTGCCGATGGGGACTCCGCCAAGAACCCCACGTTCACCTGGACGAGTCTCGACTCGACGCTCACGACGGTGAGTGCCACCGGCCTGGTGCGGGGGATTCGCTCGGGGGCCACCCTGGTGGTGGTTTCCGGGGGCGGCCTTGAGACTGACGTCCCGGTGGCGGTCTTAGTGCCCGTTGACAGCGTCCTCATCAGTCCGGACACCATCACGAACCACGTGGGGAACGCCGGCGCCCTCGCCATTTTCTTCTACGATTCAGCCGGGGCCCAGCTCGGAGCGCGATTGACGCAATGGTTGAGCACCGATACGACGGTGGTGCGTCTCAATGTCAACGCCAGTGGTCCCGCCGGAGCCGGTGTCCAATACAACGCTGTCTCATCTGGCACCGCGCTGATTATTGCCACGTGTGAAGGGAGGAGCGATTCCGCGAGGGTCGTCGTCATCCCTTAGCCCCGCTATGGGACAGACTGTGGGACTCACTGGAGAGCAGCTCATCCTTCCTCGTGCGACTCGGGTCCGGTCGGCATGCTTGGCCGGCATGCTGTCCAAGCCCAGCCGTGTTGGTGCAAGGCGGGAGCCCGGACTCACTTCCTGAAAATCCGCGTGTCGCCGGTTCGATTCCGGCCCTGGCCATTCCCCCGCCCCTACTCCGCGTACCGCAACAGATCCCCCACTGAGTCGTCCACCAGCGGCACGCTCTCCAGCACGATACGGACGGCCGCGTCCGGAAATCCCGACTCGAGCGTGATCGTGTAACCCGCGAAAAGACGGTGGGAGGAGTTCAAGCCCCAGAACAGGAAGTTCTGGTCCGAGAACCGAAGGGCCTGCTGCATCAAGCCGCTCGGGTCCCGCACTTCGTCGAGGTCGATATAGTCGCTGGTTCCCGGGCCGTTCCAGTGCGGGTAAACCCGGAAGCCGATCGTGTTCTGACGGGTGATGTTCATCACGACTTCGAGCCGCGACGCGTACCGAAGGTTGCGCTCGTAAAAGATCAGGATGCTGAAGGGGTTGTCGTCGCTCCGGTACCAGCGACGGAACCCCATCGACTTGGAATGCGTGGCGAGCAGGGCCTCGAGCTTGGTGCGGGTCTCCACCCGCGTGGCCGTGGGCACCGTGTCGGTAGGCAGGGCGGCGGCTACGTCGAGTCCGCCAAGACTCAGCATCCCCCACAGTCCAAAGAACGCGAATGTTCGCACGAAACCCTCCGATGTGGCGCTCCGATGTACGCCTCACTCCGTGATCACAATCTGCAACCTCAGCAGTTCCCATCCCTTGCTCCCGCAAGGCTCGGCACCAATACTTGGCCCGACCGTCAGCCCCCCGGGAGACCCGATGAATCGCATCTGGCGCTCGCTGTCCCTTCTGCTACTCGGCTCCGCTGTCACCACCACTGTTCGCGCTCAAGACGACACCGCGGCGACCGTCGACGCGTGCTACCGCGCCAGTGGGGAAGAGGCTATCCGCATCTGCACCCGCATCATCGAGTCTGGGAAGCTCTCACCGCGCTCCCTATCCATTTCCTACGTGAACCGCGCGGGCGAATTCCGAGGGCTGGGGGAAATCGAGCGGGAACTGGCGGACATCAATTCCGCTCTTCGCGCCGACTCGACCAACACTCAGGCGTTCATCGCGCGGGCGCGGTACTACCGGCGCCACGGGCAGGAGACTCTAGCCCTCCGCGACTACAACTACGTGATCGCCTTCCCGATCGACACCGCGGACGACCGCGCCAACTCGTTCCTGAATCGTTCTCGCGCCTACGGCGACCAACTGCGATATGCCGAAGCCCTCGTCGATCTCGACTCCGTGCTGGTGCTGAGCCCGGGCTATCTCGCCGCTTATAACATGCGAGCCACGATCTACGAGTCGCGACGCGAATACGACCGCGCCGCCGGCGAGTACACCGCCGCCATGAAGGCGACGGGCCGGAGCGCGGACCTATTCAAGAGTCGTGGCGACGCCTATTTCAACTCTGCCCGGTATCAGCTCGCCCTCGTCGACTACGATAGCGCCCTCACCCTCGAGCCGGACGTGGCGTCCCGCTACGTGGACCGGGCCCAACTCGAGAAATACCTGGGTCAGTTCAACCAGGTTATCACCGACTACACCAAGGCCATCCGCTTGGACCCCAAGCGCGCCGTCCGGTACACGGCGCGGGGGTACGCCTATCAGCAAATGGGGGACTGGGCCGACGCGATGGCGGATTTCAATACCGCCGTCCAGATCGAGGCCGACCGCGGCTTCGTCTACGACACCCGTGCCGACGCCTGGGAATACCGAGGTGACTACGCTCACTCGCTCGCCGACCGCGACGCGGCGATTCGCGTGGAGCCGAAGGACGTTGACTGGCGGGTCAACCGGGCCTGGACCCTGATGTACATGGGACGGACGGTCGAGGGGCTGCGCGCGTTCGACGAGGCGATCGCGATGGACTCGCTCGCCCCCCAGCGCTACCGGTCCCGGGCAAACGCGTACCTCGAGCTCGGACGCCTCGATCAAGCGACCGCCGACTTCGACAAGGCCATCACGCTGGCCCCCAACGCCGGCGCCGGCTATGAAGCCCGCTCGGCGGTGGCCTTTTACAGGCGTGAGCCGCTGGTAGGCCTCGTGGACCTCGGACGGGCCGAGGCGCTCGACAAGAACTACGAACCGAGCGCCGGGCGGGCTCGGCTCGAGCTGGCGGCGGGACAGCTGGACGACGCGGTCAAGGACTACACGACGTTCATCGCTGGGCGCCCCAATAACCCCGTCGGATTCGAGGGCCGGGGGTTGGCCCTCCTCGTGAAGCGTGACTTTGCGCACGGACTGGAGGATCTGCGGCGCTCCAGGGACTACGGCGCCTTCAGCGCCGATCGCGAGCTCTGGATCCTCTTCTGCGCGATGCGCGGAGGCCAGGACGTCCGGGCCGAGACCGCGAGGCGGGTGACTTTCTTCGACCCGCACCATTGGCCCGCCGCTGTCTTCGACCTGGTGCTCGGGAAGCGGACGGTCGCTTCGATGATCGCCGCGGCACACGATACCTCGGCGATGATGACCCGTTCCCAGCTCGCGGAAGCCTACGCGTTCGCCGGCGAGTACTACCTGGCGCTGCAACGCCCCCTGGACGCTCGAGGGATGTTCGCCAAGGCGCAGGCACAGGGTCAGGCGGACGAGTTCGTCGACCTCGTTGCCTCTGCCGAGCTGCGCCGGCTGGAGAAGCCGTAGCTTGAGCCTCCTTCCGGAAGACGCCGTCAAGCTCGCGATCGTGCTCGGCCTCTCACTCCTGGTCGGGTTCGAGCGCGAGGAACAGAAACTCGAGAACGGCACCTATCGCTTCGGGGGCGTCCGCACCTTCCCGCTCCTTGGTCTCACGGGGTACGCGCTGGCCCTGGTCGGCGGGGACGTCCTGCCCGCAGCCGGACTCATCGTCGTCGGCGCCCTGATGTTCCTCTCCTACCGTCACAAGCTCTCCGCCTCGAACGAGGCGGGCGTCACGACCGAAGTCTCGGGACTCACGATCTACGTCGTGGGCGCGCTGGTGTGCCGCGGCTACATCTGGGTCTCGTGCACGCTCGTCATCGTGAGTCTTCTCCTCCTCGAGCTCAAGTCGGCGCTCGAGAGCCTGACCCGCAAGGTCCCCGCGGCCGAGATCACCACGCTGGCGAAGTTCCTGCTCCTGGCGGTGGTGATCCTGCCGATCGTGCCCAACCAGGCCTATACGGAATTCGATCTCAATCCGTTCAAGGTGGTGCTCGCCGTCGTGGCCGTGAGCGGCGTGTCGTACGCCAGCTACGTGCTCGAGAGAATCGACCAGGGGCGGAGCGGGATTTTCCTGTCAGGCGTCCTGGGCGGAGCGTACTCGTCGACGGTCACGACCATCGTGCTCTCGGAGCGTTGCCGCGAGGACAAGCGCCCCGAGCTCTACGCCGGGAGCATCCTGGCGGCGTCGGGCGTCATGTACGCCCGCATCCTGATCCTCCTCGCCTTCTTCAACCTGTCGCTCGCGGGTGCCGTGGCGGTGCCGTTCGCTGCGCTCGCACTCGGAGCCGTCGCGGCAGGATGGTGGTTTTCGACCCGGGGCAAGGCGCCCCCGAAGAGTGAGCGGGCGGCGGTGGTGCGGCGGAACCCGCTGCAACTCGAAGCCGCGGTGGCGTTCGCGATCGTGCTCACGGTGGTGCTGGTGCTCACCCAGCTGGTGACGACGCACCTGGGGAAGAGCGGCACTTACGCGTTCGCGGCGGTGGTGGGAGTGTCGGACGTGGACCCGTTCATCCTGGGTCTCGCGCAGACGGCCGGGAAGCTGACGCCCCTCCAGGTCGCGGTGGCCAGCGTGGTCATCGCGGCGGCCAGCAACAATCTCATCAAGGGCGTCTACGCCCTGATCTTCGCCAAGGCTCGCGGCGGCCGCCTCGCCCTCGGCGCCCTGACCGGCCTCGCTCTATTGGGACTGGTCCCGCTCTTCTTCCTCTAGTCTCCCGTCGGAATGATTCCGGCGCCCTCGACCATCAGGATGACGGTGCGCTCCGGTGCCCGTGGCCGGTGCGACACACCCTTCGGAATCACCACAGCCTGCCCCGGATTGAGTTCGATGGTCGAGCCCTCCACGTCGATCAGGAACTGGCCTTCCACACAGTAGAAGAACTCGTCCTCGGTGTCGTGCTTGTGCCAGTGGTACTCGCCCTTCACCTGACCCACTCGGACCACGGAATCGTTCACCTGGCAGAGCGTCTGGTTGTACCAGGGGTGCGAGACCGCCTTGAGCAGCGCCGGCACGTCGAAGCGTTTGCCCTGGGGATACTTGATGTCGAGATGGGTCTCATAGGGATACGTCTTTTCAGGCACGGCTCCTCCTAAGCGGGTGCGAGAGCCACGCGCGCCACTCGGGGGGCGGCAATGGCCCGGTAGTCCTCGGTGGTCAGACAGAGGGACCGGTCGAGGCGCGCAGCGTTGAAGAACATTTCCGTGGTCTCGAGAATCTTCGGGTCTGCGACGAGCTCCAGGTCCGGGTGGAAGGAGAAAGGCAGGATGGTCCCCACCACACTGCCGCCGAGCCGCTCGGCGTTTTCCACCGACGCGAAGGAGCAGTAGGAGGCACCGTATATCTCCTTCAGCGCCTTGAAATCGATCTTCATGTCCCCCGGCACCACCACCAGCACATGCTTGGTGGTTTTCTTGTCGGGCTTCACCATGACGATGATGCACTTCGCCGCCTGGCTCAGCGGATTGCCCCGGATAGGGCTGATCAGCTCGGTGTGGCCCTCCGGGACGTGCTCGATCACCCGGTAGCGGGCTTTCTTTTCATCCAGGAGGGCGATGAGGCGGTCGTAGGTCGGATAGGTGGTCTCGGTCATGTCAGGAATGATCGAGAATCATCCGCCATCCGGAAGGGGTCCGCATCCAGACGGTCGAGAACCACCCGCCGATGTCTTTCAGCCCGTTCCCACTCAGGATGAAATGCCCGGTGCAGATGGCGAAATCGGCGCCGAGCTTCCGGACTTCGACGCCTTCATAGCGCAGCAACTGATTGGCTTTGCCGTCCTTCCAGAACGCGTTCTTGATCGCCGTTTCGGTAGCAGCGAGGCCCACCGGCCCGGTCCGCGTCATCGAGCGCATCGACGTATCGTAGGCGGCCATGTAACGGCCGATGTCGTTGCGATTCCAGCCGGCGGCCGTCGAGTCCAACTCGGCCTTGATCGCGTCCGCGTCCGCAGACGGACCCTGGGCGGCGAGAGGCAATCCGGCGACCAAGAGCAGACCAACCAGGCGAAGCACTCTCACTGGGGCTCCCGAGTTATGGTTTCCAGCACCTACGCACAGACCGCAACCCCGTTTCAGACGTCGTTCCGTCTTTTGAGGGCCGCGCCGGTATGCCACGGACCCTCCATTGCCTGCCGGCCCATCTCCCGGCCCTGCTCGATCATCCGCTCGATATCGGCTCGCGTGAAGCTCCGGATGTCCACCTTGATCTCGGAGCGGGGCTCGACCAGGCGCCACTGAATGGGGGCGTATTCCCTTCCGAACATGCGCTGCGAGTCCCCGGCCCGGACGACCTGATTCACCCGCTCGACCGACCGGAGGTCGTTTACCACGATCTCGTTCGTCACCACCTCCACGAGCCGGTTGGCCATGGCCACCACATGACCCTTCGGGAAGACTTGGCGGTCCAGCGCCCGAGGCTGGCAGACCACGGCCACGATCTCGGTGGCGCCCAGGTTGATGGCGGTACCCACCGGCACGAGGTCCCGGATCCCGCCGTCATAGTAGTCCGAGCCGCCGATCGACACCGACGGCATCACGAGCGGCTCGGCGCAGCTCGCCCCGACGAACGCTACGATGTCCTGGTGATCGGCTCCCACGTACTTGATCTGTCCCGACCCCATGTCCACGGCACCCACGCGCAGCTGGACCTGGGCGCGGCGCAGTGCGTCTTCCCTCAGGGTTTCCCGGATCAGGCGATGGAGAGGGGTGGTGTCGAGCACACCATCGAACCGGTTCCAGAGCAGGTCCCAGGCGATGGTGAGCCACGATTTCTGTTTGACGACGAGCTCCGGGGACGACAGCCGGTCGCGGTAGAAATCCACGAACTCGCTCGCCGCCTCCACCCACTGCAAAGTCGCGGGGCCCTGGTCGGTCTTCAGGCCGATCGCGTTGACCAGGAAGGCGGCGCTCAACGCACCCGTCGAAATCCCCAGCACGGCATCGGGACGGAAGCCGGCCTCGACGATCGAAAGGACGGCGCCCGCCTCGTACGCACCTTTGATGGAACCGCCCGAAAGTACCAGTGCCCGCATCGTTGCTCCTCGCGCGTGCGAATCTTATCCTAGGCGATGATCGTTGCCGTCATGCCCTTTTCAAATCTGACGACTGACCCGGCCAACGCCTACTTCGGGGACGGGAGCGCCGAGACCATCGGCGATTGGATGGCATTCACCACCCAGGTGCGGGTGGCGCCCCACGCCGCCGCCCTCGATTGGACCGACCGCGGCGGGTCTCCCCAGGAAGTCGCCGAAGGACTCTCCGCCGTCGCGGTGTTGGAAGGCGGCGCCAAGCGATCGGCGGAGCTGGTCCACTTCGAGGTGCGGCTCCGCTCCGCCGACGGCACGTCGCTCTGGTCCACCATGGTGGACCGGCCGGTGGCCGAGGTGCTGGCCGCCGAGCTCGAGATCGTGACGGGAGTGTTCGACGCGTTGAAGATCACCCCGTCCAGGGACGAGCTCGGTCGCATGCAGCGGCCCCTGACCACGGACCATCGGGCGTTCGACCAGTACCTCCATGGCCGGATCTTCAGCCGCGAGCTCCTGCGGCGGAGTCAGGAAGCGGCCCTGCACCATTTCAGCGAGGCGGTCCGGATCGACCCCGGGTTCGCACGGGCCTACGCCGAAAGCGCCATCTGCCACGGCATGATCTACCAGTACTGGGACTCGAGCGCCGAGATGCTCACGCGGGCGGAGGATGCGAGCCTCAAGGCGCTGGAGCTCGGCCCCGATCTGCCGCACGCCCACCTGGCCCGTGGACTCGCGCTTTCACTCGCCACCAAGTACGGCGAGGCCGATCAGGAGTTCGGCGTGGCGCTCACCATGCGCCCGGACCTCCTCGAGGCCAACTACTTCCGGGCCCGGTCCGCCCGGGCCCAGGGGAACTATGCCGAGGCGGTGAGCTGGTTCGAGAAGACGTGGGCCCTGCGGCCCCTGGACTACTCCGTCCCGGCATTGCTCGCGAGCGCCTACGTGTCACTCGACCGGAAGGACGACGCACTGGCGACGCGGCAGAAGTCGGTCGACTTGGTCGAAAAACGCCTCGTCCGGCACCCCGATGACTCCCGCGCCCTCTACCTCGGCGCGGCCTGCCTCTCTACGCTGGGCGAGGGCACCAAAGCGCGGTCGTGGGCCAAGCGGGCGCTCGCCATGGACCCCGACGACTCGGCGGTGCTCTACAACGTCGCCTGCGTCTACGCCCTCCTCGGTCTCGACGACTCGGCTATCGACTGTCTGGAGCAGGCGATCAAGCACGGGTTCCGGCACTGGGACTGGATCGAGCACGACTCGGATTTCGACACGGTCCGGAGTCATGAGCGTTTCCGGGCCCTACGGGGGTAGCTCAACCCTCGCTTCGCGGCCGAACCACACTAGCCTTCAATGGTATAACTCCTTCATGAAAAACATCCTGGTGGTCTCGACGGTCTGTCTCGCCCTGCTGGCGCAGGGCGCGGCAGCACAGTACGGCGGCGGCAGACGCGAAGGCGGAGGAATGGGCGGCTACGGGCGCCCCGAGATGGAGCCCGCGCCTCCCCTGCCGGGGGCCGTGATGGAGGGGCCTCCCGATTCCGCGACCGCGCGGACGGCCCTGACGCTCACCGATTCCCAGGCCCTCAAGTACGCGCAGGCCTACGCGGCATTCATGGCGTCCACCAG
>DATBBZ010000288.1:0-13224 GCA_036270745.1 Gemmatimonadales bacterium
GACGCGTGGACGTGATGATGGCGGCGGGCCGCATCGGCCGCATCGGAGGCTTACGTCCTGCGCAGGCGAACGAGGAGGAGCGGCGGCGGACCGCCATGGTCCGGGCCCTCGCGTTCGATCCCTCCCTCGTGATTCTGGAGCAGCCCTTCGACGGCCTGTCGTCCCGGGTCGCGGGGGAGTTGTTGACGCTGGCCCGCGGGGGCGAGGAGGCCCAGGGCGCGCGGCGGGCGGTGCTGATCACGGGTCAGGAGCTGCCCTCGGTGCTGCACAACCGGGTGGAGCGGATCTTCCGGCTGGCCCGGCAGGGCGCGCTCGAGCTCGAGCCCGCGTAGCGGATTTCGAGGGATCGTGGACACCAATCGTCAGGACTTCATCGTCGGCCTCTTGATCGTCGTCACCGTGGGACTGGTGATCGGCGCCCTGCTCGCGACCAGCGGGTGGGGACAGCGGCGGTACGCGCTCTATATGAGGGTCGCCAACGCGGAAGGGATCAATGCCGACACCCGCGTCCTGGTGGAGGGGCTCGAGATCGGGCGGGTGGCGTCGATCGTGCCGCGCATCGATCCGACCAACCGGCGCGTTTCGTTCATTGCCCGCCTCTCGCTCGCGCAGGAATTCGACAACGGGTCCAAGCTCCTCCTGCCCTTGGGCACCAAGGCCTCCATCGCCTCGGTCTCGCAGATCTCTTCAGCGTCTGAAATCGTGCTCATCCTGCCCGACTCGACGCACGGCGCGGCCCGGATGCTCGGCGCCGGCGACACGATCAATTCCGACCGTCCCGCTTCCGCGCTCGACGCGCTGAAGGTGGTCGTGACGAACCTGTCGAGTGACGTGCACCAGGTGCTGGTGCAGTCCCGCGAGGCACTGGTGGGCGTGCAGCATACGCTGGCCCAGGCCAGTGCCACAATCCGCGACGTCCAGCCGGGTCTTCTGGCCACCCTCGCCAGCGTGTCCGCGAGCATGGCCAGAATCGACTCCGTGACCCGGCGGATCCCGCCGGGGCTCGCGGATTCGGTGACCACCACGCTGGCGTCCTCCAACCGTTTGCTCCTGCAGCTGGACTCGCTGACGCGGGACGTGCGGACCCTGACGTCCGAGAACCGCGGGGACCTCCGGGCCACCGCCGCGAACCTCGCCGAGGTGTCGCGGCAGCTGAATCACTTCGCGGATGCGGTGTCGCGGCGCCCCTACCGGTTTCTCACCGGCGTGACGCCCCTCCCCCCTGAGAAGGCGTTGGCCGACCCGCCGAAGGACTCGATCAAGCCGTGACCCCGCGCTACGTGCTCCTCCACCCCACCGGGTGGTCACCGGATTCGGTGCTGGACGCGCTCGCGGGTGCCCAGATCGAGTCGCGCGCCATCGCGGGGCCCCAGGGGCTCGACGTGGATGACCGGCCCACGGTGTTTCTGCTCGATGCCGGCTCCCGGTCGATCTTCCCGCTGGACGCTCAACGGGGGTTCGTCGATGCGGGGGGCGCCATCATCGCGCTGGGCCGGGAAGGGGAGATGGATGTGCCCGAGCCCTTCGCCACCGAGCTCCTGGCGGCATTCGTCCGGCACCCCATCGGCCCGCGCCAGCTGCTGATCGCCGTGCGGAGTGGCCTCCGGGAGGCCGCCGCGCGCGGGGAGACGGCCCGCGCCCTGGCGCAGGCGGAGCAACGGTCTCAGGAGATCGGCGAGCTGACCCGGATCGGAACCGCGCTGGGCACGGAGCGCGATCTCAAGAGTCTGCTCGAGTTGATTCTGACGCAGGCCCGCCGGATCACTCAATCGGACGCGGGGTCTCTGTACCTGGTGGAAGCCGCGGATTCCGGCACTCCCCGCCTCCGATTCTCCCTGGCCCAGACCTTCTCGAAGCCGGAAGCGCCCTTCGTCGAGTTCACCATCCCGATGGACCGCTCGAGCCTCGCTGGGTACACCGCGGTGACGGGCGACCCCCTCGTGATCGACGACGCCTACTACCTGCCCCCCGACGTCGAGTATTCCATCAACCGGTCCTTCGACGAGCGGTACGGGTACCGGTCCAAGTCGATGCTGGTGATTCCCATGAAGGACCACCGCGACCAGCGCATCGGGGTCCTCCAGCTCATCAACCGGAAGCGGGATTTCGACGCCGTCCTGGGCACGGCGGCGGACGTGGAGCGCGAGGTCGTCCCCTACTCCCGCCGGACCGTGGAGCTCGTCACCGCACTCGCCGGGCAGGCCGCGGTGGCCATCGAGAACAGCCGGCTCTATCAGGAGATCGAGCGGCTGTTCGAAGGGTTCGTTCGGGCGTCGGTCCAGGCCATCGAGCAGCGGGATCCCACCACGTTCGGTCACTCGGGCCGCGTGGCCGACTACACGGTGAGCCTCGCCGCGGTGGTCGACCGCGCCGCGGACGGCCCCTACAAGCCCATCCGTTTCACCCGGGAGCAGATCCGGGAGATTCGCTACGCCGGGCTCCTGCACGACTTCGGCAAGGTCGGGGTCCGGGAGCAGGTGCTGGTCAAAGCCAAGAAGCTCTATCCTCCCGATCTGGACCTGATCCGCCAGCGGCATGCCTTCGTGCGCCGGTCCCTGGAGCGGGATTTCTGGCAGCGGCGGGCCGAGTTCCTGGAGGAGCACGGCAAGAAGGGCTATGCGTCGTTTCAGGAAAAGCTGGACGACGAGCAGCGGAAGGCGTTGGCGGATCTCGACCGGTTTCTCGAAGTCGTGCTCCAGTCCAACGAGCCCTCGCTCCTGCCGGAGCAGAGCAAGCACGACCTCTCGGTGTTCGCGCGGCGGACCTACGCCGATCTCGCGGGCGCGCCGCAGCCCTTGCTCACGCCGGACGAAGTGCGGTACCTCACCATCCCCAAGGGATCACTCGACGAAGCCGAGCGGCTCGAGATCGAGAGCCACGTCACGCACACCTTCAACTTTCTGAAGGAGATTCCGTGGACCCGCGAGCTGAAGCGGATTCCGGACATCGCCTACGGCCATCACGAGAAGCTCGACGGCCGGGGCTACCCCAGAAAGATTCAGGGAGAGGCGATCCCGATTCAGACGCGGATGATGACCATCTCGGACATCTTCGACGCGCTCACGGCGCAGGACCGCCCGTACAAGCGTGCGGTGCCGCAGGACCGGGCACTCGACATCATGAAGCAGGAAGTGACGCAGGGGCAGCTGGATGGTGAACTGTACCGGCTCTTCGTCGAAGGCAAGGTGTTCGAGCCCGCCGCACGCGGGGGCGGCGACTAGAACAGGAGCAGCTTCATCGATACCAACAGCAGCAATCCGCCGAATGCCTTCCGCAATGTCGCATCCGACATCCCCACTGCCAGCCGTGCCCCGAAGTACGCCCCCAGGAAGAGCCCGACGGCGATGATGACTGCGTAGGGGATGTTCATCTTCCCCTGCCGAT
This sequence comes from Gemmatimonadales bacterium, assembly GCA_036270745.1. GTDB lineage: Bacteria > Gemmatimonadota > Gemmatimonadetes > Gemmatimonadales > GWC2-71-9 > 40CM-2-70-7. Next base: position 3,385 of record DATBBZ010000288.1, read on the forward strand.
AGTATTGGAGGGCACCCAGGAGTCCGACCGGGAGGAGCAGCGCGGCGAGCGAGGTGCCGTTCGCTGTATGCTGGTCGACCTTGAGGATGAGCACCAGCGCCGGGACGATCAGAATCGCCCCGCCGATGCCGAACAGGCCGGACACGATTCCGGCCACGAGCCCGATAATTGCGACGATCGCGTAGTTCACGGTCTCCCCTTTGCCCCTAGTCTCCCGCCAGCAATCCCGAACACCAGCATCCCGAGAGTCGACACCGCCGCCCCGGTCCCCACCCAATCCCCCCACCGCACATAGAGCGGCACCACGTCGCTCGTCACCAGCCGGCCCGCCACCGCGTCCTCCGTACCCAGCACCGTCGCATCCGACACCCGGCCCAGGGGATCCACAAACTCCGACACCCCGTCATTCGCCGCCCGCGCGATCCCCATTCGGGTCTCGATGGCACGCATGATCAAGTGCGCCGCATGCTGGTAGGGAGCGGTGGTCTGCCCATACCAGGCGTCATTCGTGATGTTGAAGACGACGTTCGCGCCCTCGGCGCGGTACCGTCTGGTCAGGTCCTCGAACGCTGACTCGTAGCAAACGATGACCCCAGCCTTCCCGACCGGCGTGGGGTAGAGCGGGAGCTTGGTCCCGGGCCGGAATCGCCCCGACCAGTTTGCGATGCCGGGAATCGCCTTGAACCAGCTCAGGGGGACGAACGGCGTCCGCTCGACCACCGGCACGAGGTAGCGCTTCTCGTAGACGGGATAGAGTCCCCAGTGACCCGTCGTGTCCACGTAAAACGCGGCGTTGTACATCTGGTACGAGCTGGGGTCGGGGCTGGCTAGCCCCGTGTAGTAGAGACCACCGACGATCAGTGCCGTATGGCTCTCCCGGGCGAAGCGGGACAACAGGGAATCCCACGCCGGCTCCTGCTGCAGGAACCCGGGCAACGCCGCCTCGGGCCAGGCGATCACGTCGGGGCGGGCCTGGGCCCGCACCCGCCGCGACAAGCTCATGAGCAGTTCGACTTCACGCTGGAATTCGGCGGGATCCCACTTGTCGTGATAGCCGATGTTCGGCTGCACCAGTCCGACCACGCCGGCAGGCCGGAGGCGCAAGGTGGACATCCGGTTCGCGCCGTACGCCCAGGCGATGGCGACGGACGCGATGACCGCCGCGGCACGCCAGGCCGCCGACCGCACCTGGCCGCGGACGAAGAGTGCGGCCTCGACCACGAGCACCGAGCACCAGATCAACCAGACACCGACGCCGCGCGCGCCCGCGAGGTCGGCCCATTGTACCAGGACCGGGGCGTCCGTCAGAGAGCTGCCGATCCCCAGCCAGGGGAACGCGACATCACCGGCGTGCCCGACCGCCCACTCGAGAGTGGTCCATACGATAGGCAGGGTCACCCACAGCGGTACTTTGGGGGCCGCGAGACGGAGCCGGGTGAGGAGCCAGAACACGCCGCCGGTGAACACGCCCATCATCACGATCGTCACGAGATAGCCGAGACCGGAGAGCGGCGTGAAGTGCCAGAGCGCGACCACGAGCCAGTAGAGCACCACGCCCTGACTCACGAACCCGTACCACCACCCCCATTTGAACGCGAGCCGCGCGTCCCGGCGGGACTCCAGCTCGCGCAAGAGCAGCACCGCGGGCGCGAGGACCACGAAACTGAGAATCGGAATGCGGAATGGGGGATACGACAGCAGCAGGAGGACAGCGCCCAGCACCACAAGCAGGGCGACCCGAAACCGGCTCACAACAGCACGTCCCGTCCCTCTTCGGCGGACCGGTAGAGGGCGTCCATGACGCGCTGCAGCGCCAGCTGGTCCTTGGGAGGAGGCGCGTTCACGTCGCCGCGCAGTATCGCCAGGAAATACGTCCACTCGGCCCGGTAGGACTGCTGGAAGAGCGTCTCCCGCGAGCTCGCCCCGGTGGGCGTAACGTCGGTCGGGTTGCCGTGCACGTCCTTGAAGACCCGAAGGGGCTGGAGGGACGCGGCGCCCTTCTTCCCGACGACGTCGAACCAGAAGCGCTCCCCCGCTCCCATATGGCGCCAGCTGACGTCCACCGAGATGGCCGTGCCGTTCTCGCAGACGATCAGGGCCGACCCGAGGTCCTCCACGGCGCCCGCCGAGCGTCCCAGGACGTGGGCGGACACGCGCTTGGGAATGGGCCAGCCGGTGAGCCAGAGGCCCAGGTCGATGAGGGGCATGCCGAGATCGAGCAACGCGCCCCCGCCCGCCTCCTGCCGGTGCAGGCGCCATCCCAGGAGCTGCCGCGAGGGTTGGAAGGTGTACCAGCCGCCGCGGATCGCGTCGACCGTTCCCAGCTCGCCGCCGTTCACGAAGTTGCGGACCGCCTGCACATCGGTGCGGAACCGGTGATTCATCCCCACCATGATCCGCTTGCCGTACCGCTCGGCGGCCTGGAGGACGACCTCGACGCCTTCGGTCCTGAGCGCGAGCGGCCGCTCGCAGAGGACGTGGACGCCGGCCGAGAGGGCGGCCACCGCATGGATCTCGTGCAGATGATTCGGAGTGCAGAGCACGACGGCGTCGGCCTCCGCGTACTTCAGGACCTCTTCGATGTCGTCGTAGGTGTTCTTGACCTCGAACCGGGACGCCAGCGCCTGGGCCTTGGAGAGATCGTTGTCACAGATGGCGGCGATCTCGACGCCGGGAAGCTTGCGCAGAACCGGCAGGTGGGCGACCTGGGCGATCCCCCCCGCACCGATGACGGCCACCCGGATCGGATCGTTCAATGCGCCGCTCCTCCCCACCCATGGAACCGGTACATCAGGCCGACCGACAACGAGGCGGTCGATAGCCCCTGCGACACCACTCCGCGGCCTTCGGCCGAAAGGGCCAGCTGTGCGGTAAGCCGGGCCTCGACGCCGATCGTCACGTTGGCTGCTGGAAAGAGGCCATCGAGCGCGTCTTGCACGAAGGTGCCGTCGATGGCCGTGCCGGAACCATGGCGCAGGTGCACGCCGACCCCGGCCCCTAGAAACGTGGTCAGGGTCTGGCTTTGGGGGAAGGCATATTGGAGGTCCAGGTCCCCCGTCAGATCCGACCACCGGATCTGCCCGACGTTCACGATAAAGTTCGAGTCCGGGTCCGTCACCAGCGCGCGGATCTTGTTGGCGAAATCGTTCAGCGCCGACTGGCTGAAGTCCGATCGGAAATACGACAGGCCCAGGAGGACCCGTACCCGCGGAGCGATGTTGCCGGCGTCGAACCGCAGGGCGCCGGCCATCGCGCCCCGGAGGCGGCTGGCGCCCAGGGCGCCGAGCTCGACCCGGAGCCCGGTGGGCTGGAGATTGTCGTAGGAGAATTGGTCGAGCACACCCTGAGATGAAAGACGGGTAGACGGGTAGACCGTTAGGGAGATGCCGACGCCCATCAGGGTTACTAACCGTCTAACATCTAGCCGTCTCACCGTCTGTATTTCAGTAGAGTTTTTCAATGTCGGTCCCCGGAAAGTACGTAGTGATGATCTCCTGATACCCCTGCCCCGCGCGGGCGCGACCGATGGCACCCCACTGGCAGAACCCCACGCCGTGTCCGGACCCGGCGCCCGCCGCGACGAGGCGGGTGACCTGCCCCGAATCAGTGGTGACGAACAGCTGAAACGCAGCGCTCTGCAACAGCGCTCCCGAGGCGGGACGCAGCACGCTGCGCAGATCCGGCTCCGGAATCCGCGCGTCGCCCGAGGGGAACACGATCCGCAGCTCCGCCACGCGTCCCGACGGCGACGTTTTCGAGACCTCGACGTTCACGATCTTCGGCAAGTTCGGAATGCTCCGCGCCAATATAGTGCGCAGGGTGGCGCCCTCCCATTCCTCACGCCAGCGGAAGCGGGGAGAAATATCGCAGTAGTAATGCCCGCCCGAGGATGCATCGGAGACCGGACGGAGGTAAGGACGGGACGCGCCGTTCCGGAATGCCTCGGTGGGGTCTGCGGTCCGGAAGCCGCAAGTCGAGTGGAAGAAGGCCTCGATCAGGTCCCCGTGATACATCACCACGCGGCCCGCCGTGCGGCGCACCGCACCCCACGCCTGCTGGGTCTCCGCCGCCACGCCCCCGTACACCTGATCCCTGGTATCGTCGGTGACGTCGAACCCCAGGGCTTCCCAGCGGGCCCGGTTCTTCATCGCGAAGGTCCGGGACACGATGGCCTGGGCATCGAGCGCCTGGATCTCATCCTCCCGCCGCGGACCCAGCTCCGGGCCGATGACGGCGGCGACGTAGCTCTCGAGTCCTACGCGGTTGATGAGCTGGAGACCGGTGCCGGTCCGGATCACGTTGACCCGGCCGCGGTAGCGCTTGCCGTCGGCGGCCACGAAGTGATCGGCCGTGGCACTCACGGCGGAAATGCCCAGGTGATGGCCGGTGCGGGTGCCGTCGGGCGCGATCAGCACGAGCGCCCCGGAATCCGGGATGATGGACCAGACCGCTCCGGCCGCGACTCCCGCGACGGCAGCACCGTTGGCGTCGTCCGTGACGAGGATCTGGGCATCGCCGCCGAGGGTGATGCGCTTCAGCCCGTCGGCGATGCCGACGCGGATCTCAGGCTCGGTGCCCGGAAGGGGGAGTGCGGGACCGTGAGGATTGCAGGCGGCGGCGCCGAGGAGCGCCACGGACGCGGTGAGGAGGCGCCGGACGCGCCTCACGTCAGCGCGACCGCCCGGAAATCGTAGTCTTCGCTTTCGGTCACCCGGGCCCGGACCATCTTGCCGGGGCGCGCCCAGCCACCGGAGGCCACGTAGGTGACGCCATCCACGTCGTCGGCCTGCCAGGGCACGCGTCCGACGTGCGTCGCGCCCCCCTCCTCCAGGGGGTCGGCCACGCGGTCGATCAGCACGTCCACCTCGCGGCCCACGAAACGGGCGAGCCGGTCCCCGGACACGGCGCGCTGCACTTCCATGAGCTCCTCGAGGCGCTCCCGCTTCACTTCCTCGGGAACGTCGTCGGGGTACTGCACGGCCCGCGTGCCCTCCTGGGGCGAATACATGAACGCGCCCATCCGGTCGAACTGGGTGGCTTCGATGAACTCGACCAGCTCGCGGAACTGGTCGTCGGTCTCCCCCGGGAAGCCCACCAGGCACGTGGTGCGCACGGCCAGATCGGGCACGGCCGCGCGCAACCACGCGAGTTTCTCGACGATGGTCCGCTTGCGCTCGGGGCGCCGCATCTTCTCCAGCATCTGGTCGTTCGCGTGCTGGATCGGCATGTCGATGTAGGGAACGATGCGCGGATTGTCGGCGATCACGCGGACCAGGCGCTCGGAGAGCCCGGCCGAATAGACGTAGAGCAGCCGGTACCACGGCACGGACGTCTCGCGCAGGAGCGTTTCCAGAAGGTCGGGGAGCTTGGGCCCCCCGAGCCCCAGGTCGCGACCGAAATGTCCAAGATCCTGGGCCACGAGGTTGATCTCGACCGCCCCCTGCGCCTCGAGCGCCTGCGCTTCGCGGACCAGCCGCTCCACCGGCTCCGAGCGGTGCTTGCCGCGCATGAGCGGAATGGCGCAGAAGGCGCAGGTGTGGTCACAGCCTTCGGAGATCTTGAGGTAGCGGACGTGCGGCTGGTCGCCGAGGAACTGCCGCACTCCGGGATGGGCGGTGACCGGATCGGCGATGAGCCCACGCTTCGCGAGCTCGGGCACGAGATGATGGAGATCCGAGAACCCGAGGAACAGATCCACCTCGGGCATCTCCGCAGCCAGCTCGGCCTTGTAGCGCTGGACCAGACACCCCACGGCGACCACCGCCTTCACGTCCCCTTCCTGCTTCAGGCGGGCGGCGCCGAGGATGGCGTTGATGGATTCCTGCTTGGCGGCGTCGATGAAGCCGCAGGTGTTGACCAGGATCACGTCCGAGTGGGGCAGATCGGGGGTGACCACCGCTCCATGCCCCACCAGGTCCCCGACCAGGCGTTCGGAGTCGACCGTCGCCTTGTCGCAGCCCAGGGAGATGACGCCCAGCTTCATCCGCGGTAGTTCCCGTACTTCAGCTCGATGCCGAAGTCCTGGGTCCGCAAGAATGCCATGACCTCCTGCAGCTCGTCCTTGGACGGGCACTGCACCCGGATCTCCTCACCTTGAATGGACGCCTGGGCCTTCTTGAACTTCTTGTCCTTGATGGCCTTCACGATGGCCTTGGCCTTGTCCTGCGGGATGCCCTGCGTGAGGGTGATCTCGCGGCGGACGGTGTCGCCCGTCGCCGGCACGACCTCCCCCAATTGAAGATTCTTCACGGGGACCCCGCGTTTGATCATCTTGCCCTGCAGGACGTCAAAGAGGGCTTTCATCTTGAAGTCGTCATCCGCCACCAGGGTCAGGAGTCCCTTGGTCCGGTCGAAGGTGATCGCAGCCTTGGAACCATTAAAGTCGTATCGCTGCGCGACTTCCTTGGTGGCCTGATTCACGGCGTTGTCGACCTCCTGGAGGTCGGCGCCCGTGGAGACGTCAAAGGAGGATTGGGAAGCCATGGACAAAAATACCTAAAAAGGCGTGTGGGTGTGGGGGGTGGGAAGCCCCTAGAGAAAAAAGGACTCCCCGCGTCTGCGGAGAGTCCCACCTCCCACATCCCACGCCTTTTTTCTTGTTCCAGAACCTTTTTTCTTGTTCTAAAACAGGAAGCTGTCGAGCGCCCTGGCCCTCGAGACATGCCGGAGCCTGGCCAACGCCTTCTCCTTGATCTGCCGGACCCGTTCGCGCGTAATCCCGAGCCGCGCGCCGATTTCCTCGAGCGTGAGGGGCTCCGGGGTCTCCAGGCCGAAATAGAGGCGGAGAATCAGGGCCTCCCGGTCCTTCAGGGTGCCCAGCACCTTCTCCACGGACTCGGTGAGGGCGTGTTCGAAGATCTCGTCGTCGGGGCCGGGGTTCTGCGTGTCGGGCAGGTAATCCAGCAGCTTGTTGTCTTCGCCCGGCGTGAGCGGCGCGTCGAGGGAGAGATGCGCCTGCGAAATGGACATGGTCTTGGCGACTTCCTCTTCCGAGATGTCCATCCCTTCCGCGATTTCCTCGACTGTCGGCTCGCGCCCCAGCTCCTGGAGCAGCGCCGACGACCGCTTGCCGATCCGGTGGAGCGTGCCGGCCCGGTTCAGGGGCACGCGGACGATGCGCGACTGCTCGGCCAGCGCCTGGAGGATGGCCTGGCGGATCCACCAGACCGCGTAGGAAATGAACTTGATGCCTTTGGTCTCGTCGAACTTGTGGGCCGCGCGGATCAGGCCGAGGTTGCCCTCGTTGATCAGGTCGGCGAGCGAGACGCCCTGGTTCTGATACTTCTTGGCGACCGAGACCACGAACCTGAGATTCGACCGCACCAGCTTATCCAGGGCTTCCTCGTCGGCCAGCTTGATCTTCTGCGCGAGGAGCACCTCCTCTTCCCGGGTGATCAGCGGATACTGACTGATCTCCCGGAGGTACTGGTCCAGAGAGCCTTCGTCGAACGAAGCGCGCCTCGCCGTGTTCAGTTGCATGGGGTCCCTCTTCCTCCGTGCATGAACGAAGACTTCAGTGAATCAGTGAGCCCAGCCGCGACCACCGGATGTCGTTGAGCCACGGGAAATGCCCGTGCGCTTCCCGATCGACGCTCCAGTACACAATGAGGGGCCGGCCGCGGATCGCGCTCTCGTCCACGAATCCCCAGTAGCGGGAATCGAGCGAAATGTCGCGGTTGTCCCCCATCACGAAAAACTTATGTGGTGGCACCACCAGCGGGCCCCAGTCGTCGCGGCAGGGACGATACCGGCCCCGCGCCGCCGCCGAAGTATCCGCGAGAAACGCCACCTGCCAGTCGAAACCGGCGTCGCACTCGTTGCGCAGACTGTCCGTGCGCTCGACGTACGGCTCGGCCTGCCGGACCCCGTTCACGAGAATCCGGCCTTCGATCATCTGGAGCGTATCGCCGCCGACGCCGACGATGCGCTTCACGAACGTCGTGTCGGGATGCCGGGGATACGGAAAGACCACCACGTCGCCACGACCGGGCGTCGCGAATCCGGGAAGCCGCGTATGCGTACCGGGAATCACGGCGCCGAACACGGCCTTGTTCACGAAAAGGAAGTCGCCGATGAGCAGCGTACGCTCCATGCTGCCGCTCGGAATCTGAAACGCTTCCAGGAAGAAGGTGCGGATGATGAGGAAGAGCACGAACGCCATGCCCAACGTGCGCATCCAGCTGTCGAACCATCGGGCGATTCTCGAACGGCGTTTTTCAGGGGGATGCGAGAGCTCACGCGGGAGAGGCGCGCTGGGCGAACTCTGGGGAGCCCCCAAGTCGTGCATATATCGTACGTTAGCGGAGGGGGCTGCAGGGCGCAACGGTCACTGTCCACCCCCGGGCACCCCCCCACTCCCGGATCCGGACCCCCAACAGGGCGAGCGACTCGACGTGACGAACGCGCGCCGCGAGACACGACGACCGTCCTTCGCGCTCCACCCTGACCCACACGGGTGACACGCCGTCGAATTCGCGGAGCGCGTCATCGTCGAGAGGTGAGCCGCCGGCGTTCAGGATGATGACGAGTGATTCCCTGATGGTGTGCGCCACGACACACAATGCGGCATGTGAGGGCGATCACCTGCACCCGAATCGTGCCGGGCGGTACGGAAAAACGTTAGCCCAGGCTAAAGCCTGGGCTCGGCACTGCGCGACGCTGAAGCGCTCTGATTGGCCGAGCGCACCCTTTAGGGTGTGATGTGCGAGAGGAAGTCCCGCATCTCCCGGACCACGTCACTCCGGTTGGAATAGAAGACGTAGTGGTTGGCGCCGTGCAGCTCGACCACGCGCGCCGCCGGCACACCCTTCTTGAAGAGTGCCCGCTGGGCGGCACCCCAGGCGGTGATCTTGGCCGCGAAGCGCCTGCCCTGGGCCCGGGTGGAGTCGTCGAGCTTCTTCCACCGCGGGAACAGTTGCGGAGCGGAATCGATCACGGCGTCGATCGCGAGCGCCGGCGCGTGCACCTTCGAGTAGTCCGGGTGCCCCGCCCCCGCCAGCATCTGCGAGTCGACGGTCCCGGGGGTCACGTCGGACTTGAGGCGCCCTCGCGTGTCGAAGACCTCGGTAGCCCGGATCTGCGCCTCGGGGATGAGCATTCCGAACGTCACCAGCTGATAGTGCTGGAACGCTTTGGGCGAGGCCGAGTCCGCGGACGCCGGCGGCTGCTGGGGGAAGGAGCCGATCAGGGCGTTCAAGATGGAGTGATCGTAGGCGGCGTCGAAATAGACCAGGGCGACCACCCGGTCGGGGTGGGCTCCGGCAAATCCGGTCAGCTCATCCCCCGCCATGGAGTGCCCGACCAGGATGGCCTTCCCGATATTCAGGGAATCGAGGGCCGCCGTCAGGTCTTGGAGCCGGGTCGCGAGATCGTACCCGGTGGCGGTCTGTGTCGAGACCCCGTACCCGCGGCGGGTGATGGCGACTACGTGGAAATGATCGCGGAACTGCGGCGCAAAGTCGTCGAACCCGTGGGCGACATCGTCGAGTCCCGAAAGAAAAACGAGATTCGGCCCCGTCCCGCCCCAGTCGAGTACCTCGAGTCGCACGCCCGGCGCCACGGCTACGAAGGTCACGCTGTGGGGTGACGAGTCGCTCCAGGGCTGGACCGCCTGATGGCGCCCACACGCGCCGGCCATCAGGAACGCGAGGACGGCCCCGACCGGCCCCGCGCGCTTCACGCTTCGGTATCGATCTGGGCGCGCTGCAGTTTCCCGGAGTAGTCCACGTACCCAACCTTGATCTCTGAATAGAAGTCGTAGACCGCCCAGCCGCCTTCGCGATGCCCATTCCCCGTCTGCTTCACGCCCCCGAACGGCAGGTGCGCCTCGGCGCCGATGGT
>DATBBZ010000289.1:0-9659 GCA_036270745.1 Gemmatimonadales bacterium
CCCGCCGTCGGCCATGAGCCCCGACCGCTCGACCTGCTGCCGGGAGCTGTTCACTTGTGCCGGAACGTGATGCGGCCCCGAGTCAGATCATAAGGTGAGAGGTCCAGCGTCACCCGGTCACCCGCGAGCACGCGGATGCGGAAGCGGCGCATCTTGCCCGCCAGCGTGGCCAGGACGTCGTGCCCGTTGGGCAGGCGCACGCGAAACGTGCTGTTGGGAAGCACATCCGCCACGACGCCGTCCATCTCGATGGTCGCTTCTTTCGCCACGACGGCTCCCGGTAAAAAAAACAAGGCGGGACTAGGGCGCATTGGCCAAGTCCCGCCTTGACGTTTTGCTGGGGCGACGCGCGTCAGGCGCGCCGCGTTGGGCGAACGCTAGTGGAGCGTACCACCAAAGTCAAAGCGCACTTACCAGATGTGCGGCACCAGCTCGGGTGCACGCACCATCGGGTCCCCCGGCTTGCACCCGAACGCCTTGGCGAATTCCGGATCGTTCGCGAGCGGACCATTCGCGCGCCAATAGTCGGGCGCGTGGGGGTTGGTCTTCACCCAGGTGCGCAGCGTCGCGTCCCGCGTGTGGGTCCGCCAGCTCTGCGCGTACCCGATGAAATAGCGCTGCTCCGGGGTGAAGCCTTCGATGAGCCCGGGACGGCCATCCCGCTGCAGGGCCCGCTCCAGTGCATCATAGGCGGTCAGTATGCCCCCCAGGTCGGCGATATTCTCGCCTTCGGTCAGCTTCCCATTCCCATGGATCGTGTCGACCTGGAGGTAACCCGAGAACTGGGCGACGATCTTGTCGGCTTCCTTGGTGAAGGTCGCCGAGTCGGCCGGCTGCCACCAATCCCTGAGGTTCCCGTGCTCGTCGTAATGCCGGCCTTCATCATCAAACCCGTGGGTCAGCTCGTGCCCCGCCCAGCTGCCGCCAAGTGAGCCATAGTTTCCGGCATCGTCGGCCTTGGCGTCGAAGGTCTGCGGGGTCAAGGCACCCGCCGGGAACACCATCTCGTTCTTCGAGGCATCGTAGTACGCGTTGACTGTGGGGACGGTGATGCCCCACTCCGTCGAATCCACCGCCTGCCCCGGGCGGTTGACCGTGCGGTTCCACTCGAACCGGTTCGCGCGGGCGACATTCATCGCGAACGAGCCCTCCTCCACCTGGAGCTTCGAGTAGTCGCGCCACTTCTCCGGATACCCCACCTTCTCGCCCATCAAGGACAGCTTCTTGAGCGCTTGAGCCCGCGTCGAATCGGACATCCACGTGAGGTGGAGGAGCCGTTCGTGGAACGCAGCGCGGATGTCGTCGATGACGGTTTTCGCGCGCCGCCGGGCGTCCGGCGAAAAGGTCTTGGCGACGTAGGCCTGCCCCAGCGCTTCACCCAAATCCCCGTCCGCTTCCCGGAGACAGCGCTTCCACCGCGGCAGCAGTGCGCGGGCGCCCGTGAAGCGGGACGAGAAGGCGAAGTTCTCCTGCACAAAGGGCGTGGAGAGCCAGCTCGCGACGCCGCCGATGGCGTGATACCGCAGGTACGCGCGCCACACGGATGCCGGCACCGAGTCCACGAGCCGCGAGAGCCGCTTGAAGTACTCGGGCTCGCCCACGTTCAGCCGCTTCACTGGCGCGGTGATTCCGATGGCGCGGAAGTACCCGGGCCAGTCGAGTCCCGGCGTCAGCGCCGCCAGCTGCTCCGCGGTGGTCGAGTGATCGGTGGCCGCCGGGTCGCGGAGCACCACCCGCGTCAGCGACGCCCTCGCCATCTCGGTCTCGAGCGCGAGAACCCCGCCGGCGTCGATCTCCGCTTGGGGGAGGGTCTCGCCCGCGAGCTCGAACAGCTTGGTGATGTGCAGCACGAACGCCTGGCGCGTCGAATCCGCCGCGGCCCCGGAGTCCGTGTAGTAGTCGCGGTCCGGAAGCCCCAGACCCCCCTGATTCAGGTCCACGATATAGTGGGCCGCGTCATGGAGGTCCCCATCGGCGGAATAGAAGAAGGCCGCATTCGCGCCGTTTTTCTGAAGGGTCGCAAACGCCGGCAGCAGCTGTCCCGCGCTCTGCACCGAGTCGATGGCGGCGAGCCACGGCTTGATCGGCGTGATCCCCGCCGCCTCCACCGCCGTCGAGTCCATGCAGGTGGCATAGTAGGTGCCCAGCTTGCGCACCGTGCTCCCCGCCGGGGCCTTGCTCCGCTTCGCCATCGCGTCTTCGAGCACCGACCGCACCGCCAGCTCGTTCCGGTCCGACATGTCGCGGGTCACGCCCGACGACGAATACGCTGCCGGGATGGTGTCCTTCGCGATCCAGCCGCCGTTCGCGAAGTCGAAGAAGTCCACGCACGCGTTGGCGTGGCGGTTCATGTACGCGGTGTCGATCACCTTCAACGGCGCAGTGACGTCGGGCAGGGGGGAACGGGTCTGCGCGTGGAGACTCCCGGCGGCACTCGCGAACACGAGCAGCGCGGTGAAGGGGAACGACCTGGCCATGAACGCTCCGAGCAGTGCGTGGTTTGAGACGGCGGGCGAGATAGGCTAGCCCAACCGGACTGGAGGTGTCAACCTTAGCCCGCCATGCCGCCCCTTCAGCGCGCGCTCCGGTCCTTCGACGCCACCACCATCGTCATCGGATCGATGATCGGCTCGGGCATCTTCATCACGTCGGCCGAGTCGGCGCGGCTGGTGGGAGCCCCGGGATGGCTGCTCCTGGCGTGGGGCCTGGCGGGTCTCCTGACCATTGCCGGCGCCCTCACCTGCGCCGAGCTGGCGGCGGCATTCCCCCGGGCGGGGGGGCAGTACGTGTTCCTGCGGGACGCCTATGGGCCAGGCGTGGGGTTCCTCTTCGGGTGGGCCCTCTTTACCGTCATTCAAAGCGGCACCATCGCCGCGGTGGCGGTCGCGTTCGCGAGCTTTCTGGGTGTTCTCGTCCCGGGCATCGCCCCCACTCGCTTCATAATTGCACCCGTCGCGCTAGGAAGCTCGGGCTACGCCGTCAGCCTTTCCACGGAACAGCTTGCCGCCCTGCTCTCGATCCTCGTGCTCACCTTCGCCAACACGCGCGGGCTGAAGCAGGGCGTCCGGGTCCAGAACATTTCGACCGTCGCGAAAGTAGCTGCCGTCGCTGGGCTAATCGTCATGGGGCTCGCGCTGGGAGACCACTCGGGAGGCGCGGCTCGCACGTCGTCCTGGTGGAATCCGGCCGCCAACGGAGCTAAGCCAGCGGGGGCACTCGCCCTGTTCATGCTCCTGGGTCGCGCCATGGTGGGACCGCTCTTCGCCCAATCGGCGTGGAACAACGTGACCTTCGCCGGTGCCGAGGTCCAGGACCCCGGACGCAATCTGCCCCGGGCACTTCTCGTCGGCTGCGGCACCGTGGTGGGGCTCTACCTCCTCGCCAATCTGGCGTACGTCGCGGTCCTGCCTCTCGATCAGATCCAGCACGCCCCCAATAACCGCGTCGCCGTCCTCCTGATGCAAAACATCGTCGGTCCCACTGGCGGCGTGATCATGGCGGCGGTCATCGTCATTTCGACCTTCGGCTGCAACAATGGACTCATCTTGTCGGGCGCGCGGGTCTACTACGCCATGGCGCGCGACGGGCTCTTCTTTGCGAAGGCAGGCGCCGTGAACGCGCGGGCGGTACCGGCCGTGGCACTCGCGTTCCAGGGCGTGTGGGCGGCACTGCTCACGTTGCCACGGACCGTCACTTCGTCGCCGGGCGGATCGCCGGTCTATGGCAACGTCTACACGCAGCTGCTCGAATACATCGTGGCCGCCGACATGGTGTTTTACGGACTGATGATCGCCTCGGTCTTCGTCCTGCGACGGAAGGCCCCGGCCCAGGAGCGCCCGTATCGCGTCTGGGGATACCCGCTGGTTCCACTGGTCTATCTCGCGGTCGATGTCCTCCTCGTGCTCGACTTGAGCTATCTCACGCCCACCACTTCCGGGATCGGGTATCTGCTCGTGCTCACCGGCGTCCCCGTGTTCCTCATCTGGCGCAAGTACGCCGTTCCGCTTCCGGAGACTGCGTGACGACCGCCGATCTCAACGCCGACCTGGGCGAGTGGGACGGGCCGGGCGTCTCGCCGGTCGACGAGCGACTGCTGCGGTTGGCGACCTCGGCCAACGTCGCCTGTGGTGGTCACGCGGGAAACACCGACGTGATGCTCGCGACGGTGAGGCGGGCCAGGGAGCTGGACGTGGCGATCGGCGCCCATCCGGGGTACGCGGACCGCGAGGGATTCGGGCGGCGGGAGCTCGGCCTCTCCCCTTCGGAGATCGGCCGTCAGGTGGCCGAACAGGTCGCCGCCATGGCCGAATGCTGCCGGAGCGCCGGAGCCAGGCTCCGCTACGTGAAGCCGCATGGAGCGCTCTACAACCGCGCCGTCCGGGACGCCGAGGCGGCGCGCGCGGTCGTGAACGCGGTAGGCAACCTGGTGCTGCTCTGCCTGCCTGGGAGTGAAATGATGAAAGCGGCATCCATGGCGGGCGTCCAAACCGCCGCCGAGGCGTTTGTGGATCGCGGCTACCGCGCCGACGGCACGCTGGTGCCGCGGGGTGAACCCGGTGCCCTGCTGGACGACGTCGGCGTGGCCGTGGAGCGCGCGCTCCGGCTCGTGACCGAGGGTCGGCTGACGCCGCGGGAGGGCCCGGATCTCGCAATCCGCGCGGACTCCCTGTGCGTGCATGGGGACGGACCGCACGCCGTGCAACTGCTCGACGCCGTGCGAAATCGTCTTCTGGCATCCGGCATCAGCCTCGCCCCCTTCGCACGGTGACCGGAGCCCGCGTCACACCACTGGGGGACCGCGCGCTCACGGTCACATGGGAGGGAAGTGTCGCGGTGGCCCATCCGCTGGTGCGTGCGGCCGCGGCCCGTCTCGAGGTCGCGCGCCTCCCGTTCGTCCAGGACCTGGTGCCCGCCTATACCACCTTATCCATCTTCTTTGACCCGCTCGATCACGATTACTCCGCCGTCTCCTCACGGGTGCTGGATCTTATCCAGGGGCTCGAGCCGGCGGCGCGGGCGAGCGGACGCGAAGTCGTCATCCCCGTGGTCTACCACGGGCCCGATCTGACCGATGTGGCGCGGCAGACGGGGCTCCGCGAAGCAGAGGTGGTCTCCAGGCATTCAGCGCGGATCTACGAGGTCTATCTGGTCGGGTTCGCCCCGGGCTGGGCTTACCTGGGCGACCTCGATCCATCCCTCGTGCTTCCCCGTCGTGCCGCGCCCCGGCAACGGGTGCCGGCTGGCTCGGTCGCGATCGCCGGAGGGCAAACGGGGGTCTACCCGTTCGCGATTCCCGGTGGCTGGCACCTGATCGGGCGCACCGACACCGTGATGTTCGATGCGGCGCGCCAGGAACCGGCGCTCCTGCGCGTCGGGGACCGGGTGCGCTTCGAGTCGCGCACATGATCACGGTCGTTGAAGCGCCGGCCTTCGCGACCATTCAGGATCAGGGGTGGCCTGGGCTCCGCGGGGCCGGGATGCCGGTGTCCGGCGCGATGGACCCCTGGGCGCTCGCCGCCGCCAACCGCATGGTCGGGAATCCGGAAGCCGCAGCCGGGATCGAATGGGCCCTCACGGCGGGGCGACTGCGCGTGGATCGGCAAGCCACGGTCGCGATCTGCGGGCCAGGCCTGGAAGTGCGGCACGCCGTCGAGCCGGGCCAGGAGCTCGAACTTCCGCGACCGACGGGCGGCCGCTTCCTCTATTTGGGGGTGGCCGGGGGATTCGATGTGCCGGCCACGCTCGGGAGTCGTTCCACGTACCTCGCCGCCGGGCTGGGACATGTGATCAAGACGGGTGATCGCTTCCCCATCGGCACGTTACGAGGGGCCGAGCCAATGACGCCGGCCGGGAGGCCGGACTACGGTTCCCGAGTCGTGAGGGTCGTCGAGGGTCCTCAGCGCCATCTCTTTTCACACGGGGAGTGGAAGAAGTTCCTGGAGTCGGAGTGGAAAGTCTCCCGGGCCTCGGACCGGATGGGGTATCGCCTGGAAGGGGGGGTGGCCCTGAAGGCTCCGGCTGCCGACTTGCCGTCCGAGGCCACGTGCGTCGGTGCGATCCAGATCCCGCCCGATGGCTACCCGATTGTCCTGATGGCGGATGGTCCAACGGTGGGGGGCTACCCGAAACTCGCGGTGGTGATCACGGTCGACCTGCCCATCCTGTCGCAGCGCCAACCGGGTGAAGCCGTGCGCCTCTCGGCCGCCACCATCGCGGAAGCACAGTCAGCGCTCTACTCGAGCCGCTCCACCCGGACGTCCGCCGAGCCACCCGAACTGTAGTGGACCGTAACGGTCCAGGGCCTGCAGCACACCTCGCAGTCCTCCACGTACTGCTGATTCTCTTCCCCACCCGCGTCGAGGACAATCTCTACCGCCTCTCCGCAATAAGGACACGTCACGGTCGCGGAGTCGTCGGTCGTGCCGTCCCCCGCGGGAAAGTCCTCTTCGGCCAGCTCGTCGTCTTGGAAGTCGACCATTAACGCTTGGTATACACGTCGGCACCGAAACTCGCGAGTCCCGGCTTTCCGGCGTAGCCCAGATACGAAAGGTGGAAGAGGTCTTCCAGGCTCCTGAGGAGCGAATAGTGGTTGTACCCTGCCGTCGACACAGTCCCCGGCGCGATGTACGGCGACAACAGGACGGCTCCGGTGCGGCCGCCCCCCGGGCCCCCACCCCCCGGCACGGTGGTGTTGGGTCCGGACGCCTCGTCACAGCAGGCCGAGTCGTCATTCCCAGATTCATCGAACACGATCACCAGCAGGCCATGCGTGAACGCGGCCGAGTGCGTGATGGCAGGCACCCAGTGGCTCAGGAACTCGTCGATACCGGCGAGTCCCCCCGGGCGTTCACCGCAGTGGGGATCGTGCCCGTCGTGACAGAGGTCGGGAACGACGAATGCGAGGTTCGGTGTGTTCCCCTCGAGATCGGCGGCGAGTTTCGTGATCGGTACCACGTGCGTGCGACACGACACCGAGTCGTCGATTATGGAATGGAAATACGAGAATGGGTTGTGCTTCGTCGCGTACCAGTCCTGGTGCGCAGCGTCGCGGGTCTTGGTCGGGTCCGGCGCGCCGATCACGGCGTGCGCGCACGCCGTCGCTTCCCGCGCGGGATCGTTCCCCATATCCTCGAAGTATCCCCGCCAGGTCTTCCCCGCTGCGGTCAGCTGATTTGTGATGGTCTGGACCTGAGTGGGATAGACGCACCCCAACCCCATCGGCTGCCCGTCCGCCGACGTCCCTGTCTGGGCAAACTCGGTGAACACCGGGCAATCACCCTGGGTACTGGGGTTGGGCGCGATCCCGGAGATCATGGCGATATAGTTGTCGAGGCTGGCGTGTCCTATTCCATAGTACTGCGTGAGGAGGGCGCCTTGCTTCACGAGGGTGTCAGCCAGATAAGGCCCGGCGCTGCCTGGGCCGAAGGTGGCGTCATAGTTGCGGTTTTCGAGTACAATGATGAACACGTGGTCGATGGGTGGGGGCGCCGAACGACCGACGACGGGATTCGCGTCCGCACCGATGCACGCCGCCCCGAGCAGGATCACGCCGAGGGCCTGAGCTCGACTGAGTCTGGTCATCCGTCAACTTACCCGGCAGATTCCCCTGCAGGAACCAAGGAATCGGGAGCACTCCATGTGCCGCAACATCAGGACGCTGTACCATTTCGAACCGCCCGCCACGATGGACGAGGTCCGGGCCGCCTCTCTGCAGTTTGTCCGTAAGGTCTCGGGCTTCACGAAACCGTCGGCCGCCAACCAGGAGCCCTTCGACGGGGCGGTCGCTGAGGTGTCCGCCATTGTGGAGCGGCTCCTCGCGGTGCTCGTGACGACGGCGCCGCCGAAGAACCGCGAAGCCGAGGCCGCAAAGGCCAAGGCCCGCGCCATCAAGAGGTTCGGCACGTGATCAAGGCGCTGCTGCTCCTGCTGGCGGTTCAGGCACCCCCCGCCGCGGCCCCTGCTCCCAAGGTCTTCCGGATCACGCCGGTCCGGCCGGTGGCGGAGCTCCGCGCCGAGGCGCTCAAGGCGACACCCCCCGCCGAAGCCGGACCCTTCAAGGCGTCCGACCTTGTCGAAATCGTGACCCTCGATTCGTCTATCAAATTGGATATCCGTTACGCGGGGACCGACAACTTCCTGAGCACCCCGCTCTATGAGCAGGCGCGGGCCTTCCTGCAGCGCCCGGCGGCGGAGGCCCTGCTGCGGGTGAGCCACGCTCTGCGCGCCGAGGGATATGGGCTCCTGATTCATGACGCGTACCGGCCCTGGTACATCACGAAGATTTTCTGGGATGCCACACCCCCGGATAAGCACGATTTCGTGGCCAACCCAGCCGACGGGTCCCGGCATAACCGGGGGTGTGCGGTAGACCTGACGCTGTACCGGATCTCGGATGGTCAACCGGTGGACATGCCGAGCGTGTACGACGAGATGTCGGAGCGGGCGTACCCGACCTACGTAGGGGGAACCGGGGCCCAGCGGGAGATGCGGGACTTCCTGCGGTCGGCGATGGAGAGGGAAGGGTTTACGGTGTACCCCTTCGAATGGTGGCACTTCGATTACAAGGATTGGAAGCAGTATGGCATCCAGAACATCCGGTTCCAGGAGATCCCCACCCCCCAATAGCGCCCGCTCATCCCGGGTGGCTTGCGCTTCGGTTTTTGTTTGGGTACCATCAAGAGGCCAGATTCCCAAAACCTTTCCGCCCTTTTACGCGTTCTTCAAAGACACTCCTCGACGACCCCAGAGATGACAACGAAGACCATTGGTGTCCGCGCCCTCGTGGCGACGCTCCTGATCTCCGGCTGCAAGAAGGCAGGTGGCTTCGGCGGCTTCCCTCCCACGCAGGTCACCATCGTGACCGCTCAGCGTGCCGCGGTTCCCGAGTCCTATCAGTTCCCGGGTGCCGTGCTCCCCTACCGGCGCGTGGAGGTCCGCTCTCGCGTGGACGGAATCATCATCGCCCGCGCATTTGAGGAAGGACAAATCGTCCAACCGGGTCAGGTGCTCTATCAGATCGACACGGTGCGTTACGCGGCGGCGTATCACAGCGCCGACGCGCGACTCGCGACGGCGAAGTCGACCTTCAACCGGGTCGAGCCGCTGCTCGCACAGCACGCCGTGGCTGAGCAGGACGTCGACAACGCGCGGTCGTCGCTCGCGGCGGCCCAGGCCGCGTACGATCAAGCGAAGAAAGACTACGACGACACCCAGATCACCGCCCAGATCGACGGACGGGTCGGGCGGACCAACCTGGAGGTCGGCGCGCGCGTCACCGGACCCGGGGACTTGCTCACGACTATCGACCGCATCGACCCCGTGTACGTGTCGTTTCGTCCATCGTCGTCCCAGCTGCTGGACTGGCAACGGCGCGCATCGTCGCGGGCCATGGCGCGCCCCGGCAGTCCGCTCGAGGTCCAGGCGGTGCTGCCGGACGGCTCGGTCCTCCCGCGGACGGGTCACCTCGACTTCGTGGCTCCGTCCCTCGACCCGACGACCGGCACGCAGGAGTTCCGGGCCACGTTCCAGAACCCGGACCGGCTCCTGATGCCGGGCCAGTTCATCCAAGTCCGGCTCCTGGGCTTCACACGGGACTCGGCCATCGCCATTCCGCAGCGCGCGGTGCAGACCGGCCTCGGCCGCCAGTTCGTGTATGTGGT
>DATBBZ010000290.1:0-2007 GCA_036270745.1 Gemmatimonadales bacterium
CGTTCCGCTCCACGGCCGAGGAGCAGGCGGAGAACTACCGGAAGCTGCTGCTGTCCATCGCGAAGGACGCCCGTGTCATCATCATCAAGCTCGCGGACCGTCTCCATAACATGCGGACGCTGGAGCATCTCAACCGGGACCAGCAGCAGCGGATCGCGCTGGAGACGCGGGAGATCTACGCGCCCCTGGCGCACCGGTTCGGCATGGCGCGGGTGAAGGCGGAGCTGGAGGATCTGGCGTTCGAGTACCTGGAGCCCGCGGACTACGCCGATCTGTCACAGCTCATCACCCAGACCCAGGAGGAGCGGGACAAGGTCATCGAACGCCTGCGGGGACCCCTCATCCAGGCACTGACCGCCGCCGGGATGTCCGACGCCGAGATCACCGGACGCGTGAAGAATCTCTGGTCGGTCCACCGGAAGATGAAGAAGCGCGACCGGCCGTTCGAGGAGATCCACGACCGGCTCGCCGTGCGGGTGCTCGTGAACACGGTTGCGGAGTGCTACCACGTGCTCGGCATCGTCCATCACGCCTGGACGCCGCTGCAGGAGCGAATCAAGGACTACATCGCGAGCCCCAAGCCCAACGGCTACCAGTCGCTGCACACCACGGTGTTCGGGCCGGGCGGCCGTCTCTACGAGATCCAGATCCGGACGCGGGAGATGCACCGCACCGCCGAGTACGGCATCGCGGCGCATTGGCTGTTCAAAGAAGGCAAGGCGGCGGACGAGCTCGACCATCAGCTCGGGTGGTTCCGCCAGCTCCTCGAGCTGCAGCAGGACACGCACACGCCCGAGGAATTCCTCGAGTTCCTCAAGATCGATCTGTACCAGGACGAGATCTTCGTGTTCACGCCGCGCGGGGATGTGAAGCGGCTCCCCGCCGGCGCCACGCCGCTCGACTTTGCGTTCACGGTCCACACGGAGGTGGGCCAGCATTGCCAGGGCGCGCGCATCAACGGGAAGATCAGCCCGCTGCATCGTGCGCTCACCAACGGGGACACCGTGGAAGTGCTCACTAGCCCGCGGGCCCGTCCCTCGCGCGACTGGCTCGCCCATGTGCGGACCGCCCGGGCCCGCCACAAGATCCGGCAATGGGTGAAACAAGAAGAGCACGAACGCAGCGTCACCCTCGGTCGGGAAATCCTGGACCGGGAGTTCCGGCGCCGCCGCTTGAAGCCCCCGCTGGCCGAGCAGATGGAGGCGGCCGCGGCTGCGCTGTCCGTCGGGACCGGTGAGATGCTCGAGGCCTCCATCGGGCGCGGAGACGTGGCCCTGGGCCAGGTGATGAAAGCGCTCTATCCCGACTTGCCCACGGAAGCCATCCAGGCGCCGCGGCCGACCGGATTCGGGCGCGTGATGCAGCGGCTCCGGCTCGGGCGGGGGATCAAGATCCAGGGCGTGGACGGGCTGATGGTCCGGTACGCGCAGTGCTGTCAGCCCGTGCCGGGCGACGCCGTGGTCGGATACGTCACGCAGGGACGGGGCATTTCCATTCACCGGGCCGACTGCCCGAATCTGTTGACGCTCGCGAACGAAGTGGAACGCCGGGTCGAGATCGACTGGCAGGAGTCCGAAGGCGAGACGTTCGTGGTGCGGCTTGCGGTGGGCGGCGAGGACCGGCGCGGTCTGTATGCGGACATTTGCGAAGCGGTCAGCGGAACGGGCACGAACATCCGCTCCACCGAGCTGGCCTCCCGCGACGGCTCCGTGTTCGGCGCCCTGCTGGTGGAGGTCGAAAACCAGACCCACTTGAACAAGGTGATGCGCGCGGTCCGCCGCGTGAAAGGCGTCACCGAGGTCTCGCGCCGGGACTCGGGGGCTCAATTGGAAGGGCCCGCGGTGTAACTTTCATGGATGTCTTTCGCCCCTGAGGCCCCGTTCCAACCCGCCGGCGACCAGCCCCGCGCCATTCGAGAGCTGACCCAGGGCCTCGCCCGCGGGGACCGGTACCAGACCCTCCTCGGCGTCACCGGATCCGGAAAGACCATGACGGTGGCGCAGGTGA
>DATBBZ010000291.1:0-3511 GCA_036270745.1 Gemmatimonadales bacterium
CAGACGGACGAGTGTCTCGAGCGGCAGGAGCGCCGGGGGCAGTTGGCCAAAGCGTTGGAGCGGTTGTCACGCCGGCAGCGGGAGGTACTCCTGCTCGTTTTCTACCACGAGCACACAATAGAGGAAGCGGCGGCGGTGCTCGAGATCGGAGTCGGATCGGCGCGCACGCACTATGAACGCGGGAAAGCCAGGTTGCGAGAGCTGTTGAAGGAGGCACCGTGAGCGAGCCTGAGCAGGACCTCGAAGAACGTTTTGCCGATCTCAAGCGCTACGATCGGGGGAAGGTGCCACGGTACGAGGCTGTCCTCGGAGCTGGGCGTCCGCGGTGGCGGCCCGCGCCCCTGCTCGCGGCGGCTGTAGTGATCGTCGCCGTCGCCGGCGGGCTGATCCTTCGATCGCGGGGTGCCCGCCCCGAAGGTGCGAGCTGGCTGGCGGAGTGGTCTTCCCCGACCGCCCAGCTGCTCGAGGTGCCGGGGTCGGATCTCGTGAGCAAGGTGCCGTCGGTTTCTGAATCGGTCATCACCCTGGAGGTACAATGAGACTCGGAAGCGCGATGGTTCTGGCCTTGGTGCTGGCGGCGGCGCCGGCAATCTCCGCGCAGGGGACGCCCCCGGTGGGCATGGTGCCCACGCGCGCGCCGGCCCCCGACCCCCTGATGAGCAACCTGTTTCCACCCGACGTGATCATGCAGAACCAGGATGCCATCGGTCTGACGGACGACCAGCGGCAATTCATCATCGGAGAGATTCAGAAGGTGCAGACGCAGACGACGAGCGTGCAGTGGCGGCTCCAGGCGGCCATGGAGCGGCTGGGGGACGCGGTGCATCAGGATCGTCCGGACGAGGCTCTCACCATGGCCCGTCTCGACAGTGTGTTGGCGTTCGAGCGGGATATGAAGCGGGCACAGATCGGGCTTTTGATTCGCCTGAAGAGCCATCTCACCGCGGACCAGCAGGCGACCCTGCGGCAACGGATGGCAGCGCGGCAAGACGACTAGGGGTCCCTACTCGTAACGCAGAGCCCTGATCGGATCGACGTTCGAGGCCCGGCGAGCGGGCAGGTACCCCGCCGCCAGGGCCACGACCGTCAAAATTACCAGGGAAAGGGCGAACACCATCGGATCGGTCCCCTCGAGGCCGAAGAGGAGGGAGCTCGCCGCCCTCCCGAAGAGGGCGGCGGCGGCGAGGCCGAGCCCGCCGCCGATCACCATCATCCCGCCGACTTGCCGCAACACCATCACCCGCACTCGCCCGGCGCCGGCGCCGAGCGCCATCCGGACGCCGATCTCGCGAGTTCGCTGCGCCACGGAATACGCCAGCACGCCGTACAGTCCGACGGCCGCCAGCAGGGTCGCCAGCACCGCGAACGCGGCAGACAGAATGGAAATCATTCGGTCCAGGAACACGTTGTCGCGGACCTGCTGCGGCAGGGTCTTGAGGCCCTCGACCGGGACGCCCGGGTCGATCTTCCGTACGACCCCGGAGATGCTGCGCAGCACCGTTTCCGGCCGGGCCGTCCGCAAGTAGAAGCTCATGGAGGGGATGTCCGGGCGCTGCCGCCACGGCAAGTAGAACATCGGGGGCGCGGGTTCTTTGACCTGGGAGTACTTCACGTCCGGCACGACACCCACGATCTGAATGTTGGCCGTGTCGGGCGGGTCCGAGAAGTACTTCCCGACGGCGCCGGCCGCGAGGTTGAACTTCTTCACGAACGCCTGGTTCACCACGCCCACGCGGGGCGCACCGCCGCGGTCGGCGTCCGTGAACTCCCGTCCGGCAACGGGGCGGACACCGAAGGTCGAGAAGTATTCAGTTCCCACCAGATTGTAGCGCGAGACTCTGTTGACGTCTGGGTCCGTGGAGAATCCCGCCACGTACACGGGACGGCTCCGGTTCTGACCGGCGAAAAGCGGCACCTCGGACATCGTCAGCGATGTCACACTGGGAATGCCGGCTAACGCCGCCTCGACGCGCGCGTAATACGCGGCCTGCGCGGGGGTGCTGTCGTAGCCTGCCTGCGCCGGGGAGAGTCCAAACGTGACGACGGAATCGATGTGCAGCCCGAGGTCCACGCGCGTGACGTTCACCAGGCTCTTCATGAACAGGCCGGCGGCGATGAGCAAGGCGGTCGCGAGTGAGATCTGCAGGGTGACCAGCGAGGTGCGGAATCGCGCCGCGGCGCGCGCACCCGAGATATGCCCGGCGTTCGCCCGGATCGTCGTCACCAGGTCTCCGCGGGTGCTGTGCCACGCCGGGAACAGCCCGAACGCGATGCCAGTACCCACGGTGAGCGCGGCTGAAAACAGCAGTACCGCGGGCTGGAGCGTGAAGGCGAGTCCTCCGTTGGCGCCGGCAGGGATCAATGAGGCGACGCCGACGAGGGTCCACTTCGCCACGAGGAGGCCCGCCAGCCCGCCGAGGCAGGCCAGGGCCAGCGATTCTACGAGCAGTTGGGTGATCAGCTGCGTGCGGCTGGCGCCGAGGGCCAGCCGGAGGCCCATTTCCATGGCGCGTCCCGCGCCCCGCGCCAGCAGCAGGTTTGCGATGTTGGCGCAGGCGATGAGCAACACGATCCCGGTCACGCCGAAGAGCATCAGGAACGGGGCGGAGGTCGTCTGGCGCATCAGGCTCTGCCCGCGCGAGCCCGGCTCGAGACCGATCTTCTTGTCCCGGAACTGGGTCAGCGTGGCATCACTCATTCCTTTCTGGAGTGGCGTCTCGACGTCATTCAGGATCGAGTGATACCGGCCATTCATGGCAACGCCGGCCTGCTGGAGAGTCACTCCGGGCTTGAGGCGGGCGAACAGATAGACCCAATAGTCTCTCCGGTCCTGGACGTCCTCGGCATTGGGCACCAGGACGCCCTGCATGGTGAGGGGCACGTACACCACGGGGTCCACACCGAGGGTGGTGCCCTCGAACCCCGGCTCGGCGACGCCGACGATGGTCAGGCTCCGCCCGTTCACCGAGATGGGTTTTCCGAGGATCGCCCGGTCTCCGCCGAGACGTGACTGCCAGTACGGGTAGGAGAGCACGGCAACGAAGTCGGTCCCGATGCTTTGGTCGTCGCTCTCGGAGAGGAGGCGTCCCAGGGCCGGATGGACCCCGAGGGTCGGGAAGTAGGATCCGGAGACCAGTACGGCGTCACCGGTGACCGGCTCATCCTGGTAGGACACGCTGGCTTTGAACGGGAAGTGGCCTGCCAGTCCCGTGAACGCCGTTTGTTGCCGCTCGAGGTCCCGGAACATCAGGTAGCTGAACACCACCTCGCAGTCACCGGCCTGGCCGCATGACCCGTAACCGGGTTTGGGACCGGGTGCGGAAAGGTTTACCAGACGGCCGGGGTCCGGGACGGGCAGGGGACGGAGGAGCACTTCATCGAACAAAGAGAAAATGGCGGAGCTTGCGCCGATGCCAAGGCTCAAGGACAGGACCGCGACCAGCGTGACAAAGGGAGTCCGGAAGAGCGTCCGGAAGGCGTAGCGCAGGTCACGGAGGAGATGCTCAAGCAC
>DATBBZ010000292.1:0-2368 GCA_036270745.1 Gemmatimonadales bacterium
GGCGCAGGACTCCAAAACCCGCCGCCAGGCGGTGTGCTCCGCCCTGGAGACCCTGAAGGGGGGAGTAGACGCCCTTCATCTATATCAGACGTTCGGCCTCGAGGCCGGCTCCGATCTCCTGGTGTGGTGCGCGGTCGACGGTGGTGACCCGGATGTCCCCGCGAAGGTGTTCGGTCGACTCGCCCGGGCGCTGACGCCGATCCGCGAGCTGGCCACGCTGACCACCGCGTTGTGGGGCTTCACCCAACCGTCGCAGTACACGAAGACCAGGAGCCGTCAGGAGATCGATCCGTTCGCGCCGGAGCGGTCGCCGTACCTCGTGATGTACCCCTTCACCAAGACCGCGGACTGGTACCAGAAAGCCCGAGACGAGCGGCGAGACATCATGCTCGAGCACATCAAGCTGGGGAAACAGTACGAGGACATCACCCAGCTGCTGCTCTACTCGACGGGACTGCAGGATCAGGAGTTCGTGGTGGTGTACGAGACCGTCGATCTCACGCGTTTTTCAAATCTGGTGACGGAGCTGCGCAGCACGCAGGGACGTCCGTTCACCGAGCGGGACACGCCCCTGCATGCCGCCGTCCATCAGCCCGATTGGAGCACGGCGTCACAATGGCTGTGACGGTCCCGGCTTCATCCATGCTGCTCGCGGCGGCCCGTCGTGAGCCCAGCCGTCCGACGCCGGTCTGGTTCATGCGCCAGGCCGGGCGATACCTGCCCGAATACCGCGCCATCCGGGAGCGGCACACGCTCCTTGAGATCTGCGCCGATCCTCACCTCGCGGCCGAGGTCACGCTGCAGCCCGTACGACGACTGGGTGTGGATGCCGCGATCATCTTCGCAGACATCCTCCTGCCACTCGTGCCGATGGGGCTCGACCTGGCGTTCGTGGAGGGGGAGGGGCCCGTAATACGGAACCGCATTCGCGGTCCCGCCGACGTCCAGCGGCTGTCCGTCATCGATGTCGCCAACGCGCTCGCCCCAGTGGCCGAGGCGGTGCGGCTGACGCGGTCGGTGCTGGCGCCGACGGTACCGGTGATCGGGTTCGCCGGCGCGCCATTTACCGTGGCCGCGTACGCCATCGAGGGGGGGTCCTCTCGTCACTTCGCGGACACCAAGCGGTTCATGTACGAGCATCCGGAGGCCTGGGCCGAATTCCTGACCAAACTGGTCCGCGTGTTGGGCGAGTATCTCACGGCCCAGGTCGCGGCGGGGGCGGAGATCCTGCAGGTGTTCGATAGCTGGGCTGGCGTGCTGAGTCCCGCTGACTACCGCCGTTACGTGCTCCCGCACTCGCGGGCGCTCTTCGTCCAACTTGGCCTCCTTGGCGTCCCGGTCATTCATTTCGGCGTGAACACCGGCGAGCTGCTGCCCCTCCTGGTGGCCGCAGGCGGGGACGTGATCGGCCTGGATTGGCGAGTCGAGCTCGACGAGGGCTGGTCGCGGATCGGGGTTGAGCGGGGGGTGCAGGGGAATCTCGACCCGGTCGCACTCTTCGCGCCGCCGGCGGAGCTCGAAGCGCGGGTTCGAGACGTCATCGCGCGGGCTCAGGGCCGGCCCGGGCACATCTTCAATCTCGGTCACGGTCTCCTGCCGAACACACCCGTGGACGCCGTGCGTCGCGTTGTGGACCTGGTCCACACCCTCACGGCATGAGCGGGTCCGCGGGCGTGCTGGTGATGGCGTACGGCGGTCCGGATGCGCTGACCGACGTCGAGCCCTACCTGATGGACGTCCGGGGCCACCGTCCCACACCGCGCCCCGTCGTGGAGGAGGTCCGCTCCCGGTATGCCGCGATCGGAGGGCGGTCTCCGATCCTGGAACGGACTCGAGCCCAGGCCCGTGGCCTCGAGCTCGCGCTGGCGGCACGCGGTGCGCAGTTGCCGGTGGCGGTCGGCATGCGGCACTGGCAGCCCCGGATCGCGACGGGCCTCGACGAGCTGCGGAACCGCGGTGTGGACCGGGTCATCGGACTGGTGATGGCACCGCATTACTCGCAGATGTCGGTCGGGCTCTACTTCCAGAAGGTGCTGGAGGATCGCGGGTCACTCGCATTCGTCGGCGTTCGCGACTGGCATCTGCTGCCCGGCTACATCACGGCCGTGGCCGATCGAGTGCGAGACGCCCTCGCGCGGTTCCCAGCCGACGCCCGCGCTCACGTGCCGGTGATCTTTTCGGCGCACAGCCTCCCGCAACGCCTGGTCGAGTTGGGAGATCCCTATCCCCGGCAACTGCTCGAGTCCATGCGCGCCATCGTGGAGCGAATGGGGAATGGCCTTCGGCACCACTTCGCCTTCCAATCAGCGGCACTGACGCCGGACCCGTGGATGGGCCCGGATGTCGGCACGGTGCTCGCCCAGCTGGC
>DATBBZ010000293.1:0-8323 GCA_036270745.1 Gemmatimonadales bacterium
CTCGAGGCCATGGCGTGTGGCGCACCGGTGATCGCGTCGAACGCCGGCGGACTGCCAGAGCTCGTGGTGGAGGGAGAGACCGGGTTCCTCGCCGACCCCGGCGATGTGGCCACCATGACCGCGAACGCGCTCCGGATCCTCCGCGACCCGGCCCTCGCCGCCAGGATGCGGGCGGCCGCCGTGGAGCGCGCGCAGGCTTTCTCCGTGGACAAGGTTGTCCCGCAGTACGAACGGGTGTACGAAGACCTCCTCCGTGGCTGATCTGCTCCGACTGGTTCGGGTGAACAATCTGGTGATCGCTGGCCTGGGCGTACTCGCCGGCGGGTGGATTGCCCTCGGCCACCTCGCCGTTCCGGCACCCCTCGGGTGGGCGGCGATTTCCGGCGTCGGACTGGGCATGGCGGGGAACGTCCTCAACGACATCTGGGATGAGCCGGGTGACCGGGCCAACACCCGGGCCGACCGGCCCCTCGCTTCCGGGCGGGTGCGCCGCGGGATCGCGGATCTCCTGGTGTGGTGGGGCGCTTGCCTTGGTCTCGCGGGCGCCGCCCTGGTCAGCGGAACGCTCTTTGCGCTCGCCTTCGTCTCGCTTGCCGTGATGACCGCGTATTCGCCGGTGCTCAAGCGTCGCGGCCTGGCCGGCAACTTCACCGTGGCGGCCGTCGCGGGGTTTCCGCTCATGTTCGGCGCGCTTGCGGTGCACCACGCCGCGGCGGGCGTCGTGCCCTGGATACTCGCGGCTTGGCTGCACTTCGGTCGTGAAGTGGCGAAGGACCTGGTGGACGTGCCGGGAGACCGCGTGCTCGGCCGGCGGACCTTGCCGATTCTGTCGGGGGAGAGAGTGGCGCGAGATGTGGCGCGAGTCATTCTGTGGAGCTTCATCCCGGTGAGCATCCTCCTGCCGGCGCTCGCAGGGTACGGGTGGGGGTACTTCGTGCTGGCCGCGGCCGCCGATGGACTGGTCTGGAGCGCCGCTCGATCGCTCGCGCGGGAGCGGTATGCCGCGGCCGTCACGCACGCGAAACTCGCCATGCCGCTCGGCGTGGCCGCACTCGTACTCGGGAGGGTGGTGTGACCTGGTGGCAAGGCGTGATTCTCGGACTGGTGCAGGGCCTGACGGAGTTTCTGCCGGTGTCCAGCTCGGGACACCTGCGCGTCGTCGAAGTGCTGACCGGCGTGAAGGCTCCCGGCGTGTTTGTCGAAGTGTCCCTGCACGTCGCCACGCTCTTCGCGGTGCTGGTGGTCTACGGCGCCCGGCTCTGGAGCATCATCCGCGGCATGCTGTCCGGGGACCGGGCGTCGCTGCGGAGGGCCGGGCTCTTGATCGTCGCCACGACCCCAGCGGCGGTTCTGGGTGTGCTCTTCCACAAGCAGGTGGAGGAGGCAGCGACCAGCCTGGTGTTCATCGGGATCTGCTTCATCGCGACCGGGCTCGCCCTCTGGTCGACGAAGGGACGGTCCGGTGCGCGCCCGGAGCCGACGTGGGGTGGCGCCGTCGGCATCGGGCTGGCGCAATCGGTGGCGGCGCTCTTCCGCGGGATCTCCCGCTCGGGATCGACCGTCGCGGCCGCGCTCTGGGTGGGACTCGAACCCACCGCGGCTGCCGAGTTCTCGTTCCTGCTGTCGATCCCGATCATCGCGGGCGCGGCGCTGGTGGAAGGCCGGCACGCGAGCGTCGACATCGCGGCGGTCGGTGCGGGTCCCCTCGCCTTGTCGTTCCTGATCGCCTTCGTCGCCGGGATCTTCAGCATCCGCTTCCTCGTGGCCATGCTGAAGCGCGGGCGCTTCTATCTCTTCGCCCCGTACTGTTGGGCCGCGGGACTGTTCGCCATCGCCTACGGGCTGTGGCGTCCCTGACCCTCGACGGCGTCGCCGGCGGAACCCTCGCCCGGCGCTGGGGCGTCCCGCAGGTCTCGCTGCATGATTCCCTCGGATCGACACTCGACTCCATCCACGAGTTGGGGAGCCGGGGTGCTCCGTCGGGTACCATCGTGCTCGCGGAGATCCAAACCGCCGGGCGGGGGCGTGACGGCCGCACGTGGCGCTCGCCGGCCGGCGGGCTCTGGCTCGGCGCGCTGTTGAAGCCGCGAGCGTCGGACCTCGGCGTCTATTCCATCCGCGTGGGACTCGTCGTAGCGGACGCCATCGATGAGCTGCTCGGCAGACCAGCGGCCCGCGTGAAGTGGCCGAACGACGTCGTCCTCGCCGACCGGAAAGTGGCGGGCATTCTCTGTGAGGGGCGCTGGCAAGGCGAGTCCTTGCAGTGGCTCGCGATCGGCATCGGCTGCAACGTGGCGAACGAGATTCCCGCCGACGTCCGGGATAAAGCCACGCGCCTTGCCGATCACCGCCCGGGCACGACGCGGCTCGAGCTCTGTGACCGTCTGGTGCCCGCACTTCCGCGCCTGGGTGCCGCGGGGCTCCGGCTCACGGGCGCCGAGGTCGCCGCCTTTGCTTCGCGGGACTGGCTGTCGGGGCGGCAGCTCCGGGCCCCCCTCGTGGGCGAGGCCGCCGGTCTGCGCTCCGACGGCGCGCTGATGGTGAAGACTGCCGGCGGCACCGACGCCATTCGGGAAGGGCACGTCGAGCTGGCGTGAGCTAGATTAGCGCCCGTATGCTCCTCGCCCTCGACGTCGGGAACACTGAAACCACGCTGGGCCTGTTCGACGGGGACGGGCTCACCCACCATTGGCGTCTCACGACCACCGTGCACCGCACGCCCGACGAATGGGGCGCGGCGCTCACCTCCTACCTGATGCAGGCGGGCCACTCCACGAGTGAAGTGCGGGCCGGCATCGTGGCGTCGGTGGTGCCCCTGGTGTCGCATGCGCTGGGGGAGGGGATCGGCCTCGCCATCGGCCAGCTGCCGACGTTCGTGGATGCCCGGTCCAAGCTGCCGATCACGCTGGACGTCGACGAGCCCCTGACCGTCGGGGCAGACCGGATCGTCAACACGCTCGCGGCGTCTCAGGTCTACCACGACGATTGCATCGTGGTCGACTTCGGGACGGCGACCACATTCGACTGCATTACGAAGGACGGGCGATTCATCGGCGGCGTCATCATGCCGGGGGTCGTGACCGCCGCCAACGAGCTGGTGCGCAAGACGGCGAAGCTCCCCGCGGCGGAGCTTTCTCCGCCGGCGCACGCCATCGGCCGGCGGACCGAGGACTGCATCCGGTCGGGAGTCCTCTTCGGCACGGCGGAGGCGATCGACGGACTGATCCGCCGCATCCGGGCTGAGTGGCCGGGAGGGCGGAAGCCCCGAGCCGTGGCGACGGGCGGGTTGGCGCCGCTCATCGCGCCCTTGTGCACGGAAATCGGCGGAACCGATCCCCACCTGACGCTGACTGGTCTCCGTCTGGCCGCGGGGGTTCTCGGACTGAAGTGGTGACCGACGCACAGAGACTCAACGCCTGGCGGCGCTGGGGATACGGGACCCTCCCGGGGGAGACCTTCTCCTACGTCCTGCACATGCGGCCCGCGGAGTGGCCGATCATGGCGGCGCACACGTTCCTCGGGTACATACTCGCGGTCGGATGGACCGGCCTTGCGTCGGGACGACACCTTGGCTCAGCTCTGCTTGCCCTCTTCATTTGGGTGATCTGTCTCAATGGCGGCACGCTCGCGATCAACAGCGTGTACGACAAGGACGAGGGGGACATCGGGTATCTCAACTCTCCGCCGCCCCTCCCGAAGCATCTCCTGACCTTCAGCTGGGTACTGCTCGCCGGCGGCCAGGTCCTGGCCTTCGCCTTGCCGTGGGGATTCCGGGTCGCCTACGCCATTTGCTTCGCCATGTCGATCGCCTACTCGGTGCCGCCGTTGCGGTTCAAGGCCGTCGCGGGTGTCGACTGGGTGATCAACATGTGGGGATTTGGAACGCTGACGCCGTATGCCGCGTGGGCGGCCACGGGGCGTCCACTGGACCTGGGGCACGCCGTGATCTTTCTGTCGTTCTGCGCCCTGTTCGCGGGCCTCTACCCGCTCACTCAATTGTATCAGCTGGAGGAGGACCGGCGGCGCGGAGACCGGACCCTCGCACTCATGTTCGGGCTCGAGTCCAGCCTCTTGCTCGCCACCGGCGCGGTGATTCTCGCGTTCGGGGGCCTGTCCTGGGCGTCGGATGTGCTGGGCCGGTCCGCCATCCTGATCTACCTGGCGCTGGCCGCGTGGCTGGCGGTGCTGGTCCCCTGGATTCGGCGACGGAACGTGTGGACGCCGCGACAGCACCAGGCCGGGATGTACTGGGCCCTGGGCGCCTGGGCGGTCACGGACGTGGCCGTCCTGCTCGTCTTTGCGCGATAGGCTTGTTAGATTGACCGGCAGAACCCTACGACCCGAGGAGCTTTGCTGATGTCGGCGACCGCTACTCCGACCCTGACCGACCGCACCGAGCTGCCGCACGTCCTGATGAGCGGAACCAAACTCGGCGCGCTGACTGCCGCGTGGGTCGTGCTCTATCTCGTGATCTGGCGCTACGTGCCCGGCACGGCGGGCGGCCTCTTGAACTCGGTGGTGGTGCTCCTCGGCGGCCTCTCGATGGCCCTGCTCCCGGCCCAGTGGACGGGGGCCCGGCATACCGAGGGCATCGCCGGTGCGGCGGGCGTCGGGCTCTTCAGCACCGTGGTCTTCTCGGCGATCGACATCATCGTGCTCCGTCCCGCGCACGCCTATCCCTGGACCTGGGATGCGATCGGCGGCAACAGCACGTGGTGGTATCTGCCGGTCTGGTGGCAGTTCGGGACGTTTGTTTCGTGGATGGGGGCGATGCTGACGGCTGGCCAGAGCTCGAAGGGACCGGTCCCGATGACCGGTCTCGCACTGCCCCTGGTCGTCGGCGCCGTCGTCATCGGCGGGCTCGCGCACTTCATGGGGTTGGGGTTCACCGCGACGTACCCCGTCGCGACCGGCCTGGGGTTCTCCGTCATCCTCACCGTCCTCGGAGTAGCCGCCATCGCACGGAAGGCGTGACGGACGAAGGGGGGGGCGTGCCGCGCTGGCTCGCGCACTTCCTGCTGGTCGTCGGCTGGCTCCTCACGCCCCTGTGCGCGTGGGGAGCTTCGTATTTCGGGCTCTGGGTGGGTGCCAAGGTGGGGATCCGGTTCTCGGGACCGGGGGCCATGGTCGGGGTAGCACTGGGGATCGCCTTCCTATCTGGTTTCTTAGTCCTGGCTTTGTGGGTCCGCATGATGCGTCATTTCCCCCACTGGCTGGCGCACCGCATGGCCCCCAGAGCTTCACAGGAGAACCGTGCGACGGACTGATGTCGGCCTCCTGATCACCGCAATCGCTCTCGCCGCCGCGCCTCTTGCGGCCCAGGGAGAGATCGAGGTTCGGTACGGCCAGTGGTACCGCGCCGGCAATGGCGCAACCTACGAAATTCGCTCGCACTCTCCTCTCACCGGTGTCATTTCACAGACCTTCGGCGCCACGGTCCTGGTCAACAACCGTCTCGGGCGGCGTCAGGCATTTTACGGGGGCGGGTGGGAAGCGCACCTGTTCCGGGGATCGTACACGTTCGGACCGTACGCGCTGCTGGGCGCCGCGCTGGGTCTGTCGACCGATACCGGTAAGCAATCCCTTGCGGCCCTCTGGAGTGTCGGCGGCGGACTCGAGTGGAGGCCCCTCGACCGGTTCGCGATGGGCGTCGAGGCTCGCTATCGCGATGAAGACCGGGGGCCGCGGGGTTTTTGGTCTGGGGGTGGCAGCCCGCGGAAAGGGTTTTCCCTGTCGCTGGGACTCGCCATCGGACTCGGTCACCGCGGCGGCGGGATGTCCCGGCCGAACCCGAGTGTCCCGGCCGTCCCAGCCGTCGGGGCCGTCCCGGTCCCGAACAACGCGCCGCCGCAGCCGCCGGCCAACATCTCCGGGAGCGCCGCCGACGTCGTCCACACCGCGCTCGACGTGCTGGGCACGCCCTATCAGTGGGGCGGGACTGCGGCCAACGGCTTCGATTGCTCCGGTCTGATCCAGTACGCCTACGGCCAGCACGGCGTGCGGCTGCCACGCATCAGCCGCGATCAGGCGCGCGCGGGCGCCGAGGTGACTCCCGTGGTGGAGGCGCTCCAGCCGGGGGACATTCTGCTTTTCTCGGCGAGCCCCGGGGCGGGGGTCACCCACGTCGGCATGTACCTGGGGGAGGGGAAGTTCATTCACAGCGCGAGCGGTGGGGTGAAGATCTCCCGGCTGGACCGGAGCGATTCGGAAGGCGCGTACTGGATCCCGCGCTGGGTGGGCGCGCGGCGCATCCTGCCGTGAGGTGGGTCTGGGTGGCGATGGTGGCCTTGGCGTGCGCCGGCAACCGGACCCAGCCTGACACGCCAAGCCCCCTTCGCGGCTACGACATCGTGATCCGGGGGCGTGATTCGCTCAGTCAGGCCCTCCAGGGTGCCTTTGCCCGGGCCGGGTTCACGGTCCGGGACGACGTTCGGGGTGGGGGGCACTCTGCAGCGGCAGTGGTCTGGTGGAAGTACGTGGACCAGGACGGGCGGGGGACCCTAGAGGCTCAGGTGGCCGATACGCGCCGAGGGCGCGTGCTGGCGGTGGCGACGTTTCCTGCGGACACGCTGGCGGGCGACCTCTTGGCGCGCGCTGCACTCCTCGTTCGGGCCCTTCTCACACCTAATCCGTAGGCCCTCAGTTCAGCCCCCTCCGGCCCACCCTTGACACTCGGGCTCGAACTGTACAGAATTCTTCCGCTACTAGCACTCATGGACAGAGAGTGCTAACAGCATTCTAGTAATCACTTAGTCCTTGTGGAGGCAGAGGGTTATGGCGACCGGAAGCAAGGGTGGCAAGCAGAAGCTGCACCCGCTGGGCGATCGCGTGGCGATCAGGCCGGCGGAGGACACGGAGACGATGAAGGGGGGGCTCTACATCCCCGACACCGCCAAGGAAAAGCCGATCCAGGGCGACGTCGTCGCCGTCGGACCCGGCCGGACCGAAAAGGGTGAGAAGGTGCCGATGGAGCTGAAGGTGGGTGACCGCGTGATCTACGGAAAGTACTCCGGCACCCCGGTGGAGCTCGACGGTGAGGAAGTCATCCTCATCAAGGAATCCGACGTCATCGCGAAGCTCGGTTAAGGGAGAGACCAACAGATGGCAGCCAAGTATCTGGAGTTCAACGTCGAGGCGCGGGCCCGTCTGAAGCGGGGCGTGGACCAACTCGCCGACGCCGTGAAGGTGACCCTCGGTCCCAAGGGCCGGAACGTGGTCATCGAGAAGAAGTTCGGGAATCCGACCGTCACCAAGGACGGTGTGACCGTCGCGAAGGAAGTCGAGCTCGAGGACGAGATCGAGAACATGGGCGCCCAGATGGTGAAGGAAGTGGCGACCAAGACCTCGGACCTGGCCGGTGACGGCACCACGACCGCGACCGTGTTGGCGCAGGCGATCTACCGCGAGGGGCTGAAGTCGGTCACCGCGGGTGTGAATCCGATGGCGCTGAAGCGCGGCATCGACAAGGCCGTCGAGGCGATCATCGAGGAGCTGAAGAGGATTTCCGTCCCCACCAAGGGCCGCAGGGAAATCGCCCAGGTCGGCACCATTTCGGCCAACGGCGACAAGGAAATCGGCGACAAGATCGCCGACGCGATGGACAAGGTCGGCAAGGACGGCGTGATCACGGTCGAGGAGGCGAAGGGCCTCGAGACCACGCTGGAGACGGTGGACGGGATGCAGTTCGACCGCGGCTACCTCTCGCCGTACTTCGTCACCGATCCGGAGAAGATGGAAGCGGTGCTCGAGGACGCGTACGTCCTGATCCACGACAAGAAGATCTCGTCGATGAAGGATCTGCTCCCGGCGCTCGAGAAGGTCGCGCAGTCGGGCAAGCCCCTCCTGATCATCGCCGAGGACGTCGAGGGCGAAGCGCTGGCCACACTGGTGGTCAACAAGCTGCGCGGCACCCTCAAGGTCGTGGCTGTGAAGGCCCCTGGCTTCGGCGACCGCCGGAAGGAAATGCTGATCGACATCGAGAAGGTCACCGGCGGCAAGGTCATCGCGGAAGAGAAGGGCATGAAGCTCGAGAACACCGTACTCGGTGATCTCGGCACGGCGAAGCGGATCGTGGTGGACAAGGACAACACCACCATCGTCGGCGGCAGAGGCAAGCAGGCCGACATCCAGGGCCGTATCGGTGAGATCCGCGCCGCAATCGACAAGTCGACGTCGGATTACGACAAGGAGAAGCTGCAGGAGCGGCTGGCGAAGCTCGCCGGCGGTGTCGCCGTGATCAACGTGGGCGCGGCCACCGAGACCGAAATGAAGGAGAAGAAGGCCCGGGTGGAGGACGCGCTGCACGCCACCCGCGCCGCGGTCG
>DATBBZ010000294.1:0-5475 GCA_036270745.1 Gemmatimonadales bacterium
AGGCCGCAGTTCGCGTAACTCATCGTGAGGGACGCAGATCTGGCGAACTGGAGTCCTTCGGGCTGGAACGTGACCGCATTGTATGAGCCGGAGGCGAGCGCCCCCGTGATCGTCACGTTGTCCGCCAGGGCACCCGCGGGCACCACCAGCGTGTGCGGACCGACCTTCAGCGTGCCACCGAGCGGCCCGATGGTCGCGGTGGACGTCGCGGGAGGCAGGGGCGAGCACCTGAGCAGGCCGAGCCCACCGAGCAGGCCACCCAGCAGGTCTTTCTGAGGACCAGTGGTGACTTTCGAGACCGCGCCCGAAGTGGGCTGGTCAGCGGTGACTCCGAGGGGGCCCTGGTCGGCGCAGTTCGCGACGACGAAAGCGAGTACAGCTACCAGGAAAATCCGTGTGGCCTTCATACCGCATCTCCAGATAGGGGTGAGCCGACGACATATGGGTATCGCAGGCCACGTACCTTCCCGGATTGTGAGGCGCATCACCAACTGCGAGTGACAGATTTTCGAAGGCAAGTTTAGAGCTGGTGAAACTGGGGGTTTCGGCTTCAAAAAAGCGTTGTTTTGGCACTACAGGGGGTGTGGGAAGGACGCCATCTAGAGGTATTACACTGTCTGGAAATCATGCAGTTTGCCGATGTCGATCGACAAACCATCCTCCTGACCCCGCCGGTCGAACATGTCCACGAACCGGGCGTTCCAGACGACTTCGGTGGGCTTATACGACGTTCGGGCGTGCACCCGCTGCGCGAACGTCTCGTCCGTCCCCTCGAGTAAAACCAGGAACTCGGACTCCTCGGCTGCCAGCTGTTCCGCCGTCGCCCCATGCAGGGGACTGTTCTCGTCGATCACGTGCACCACGGTCCAGGCGAGCGGGAAGAACACCACGGCCTGCCGCTCCAGGGTCAGCTCGGCGTAGTCGCGGATGGCACGGCCGTCGCGGCGCCGCACCCGGCTGTACAACACGCGGGCATGGAGATCGATCAGCTGGTTGGTCCGGCGATTCGTGATCCGAAACTCGAACGCCTTGGTCTCTCCGAAGGGTGCAATCAGGGCCTTGTTGGAGAACATGATCGCGGCAGTGGGCCGCGAGAATCGGGCGAAGAGGATTCCCGTGATGAGCGCGAGGGCCATGAGACCGCACAGGGACTCGAGCGTGACCAGCAGGTTCGGCACCAAACCCACGGGCCCCACCTGGCCGTATCCAATGGTCCCGAAGGTCTGCACGCTGAAGAAGAAGGCGCGGAGGTACGATCCCTCCGGCATGGCCGCGGAGGTTCCGTTCAGCGCCTCGGGACCCAGCGTCCAGAAGAGGGCCCCGAAGAGCAGGTTCACGGCGATGTAGAACGCCGAGATCAGCGAGAGGAGTTTGGGCCAGGAGACGGTGAGCAGCGTGTGGTACAGGCTCATCGACTCGAAGTACTTGAGCCCGGTGCGGCGCACGTTGAACGAGCCGTCGCGGTTCAGGAGCCGGAGGCGACTCTCGTCGGAGACGACCGACCCGAAGCCGAGGTCCCTGGGAACCTCCCGCCGGCGGGGATGAATCGGGGGATTGCTCACGCCGCCAATTCTACATAGCTCTGTCCGAATGAGCGACCTGAGTACTCGGGACCCCTCCTGGACTACCGCCTCCGCAGGCCCAGGTATGACGCCAGGGAGGCGACTACGAAGGCCCCTCCCTCCCCGACCTGGGCCGGAATGGGAACCGGAATGGCCTTGACCCCCACCGCGTAGGCCGCCACGGCCACGAGACCCAACAGGAGACCGCGCAAGAATGCCCACCACGGAGTGGTGGACTTGGTCCTTGCAGAGAGCTGGAGTGCCGTGGTACCGATGGTGCTCCCCAGGGCCAGGGCCACGAGGAGGGCGAGCGGGAAGACGTAGGTCACGACCGCCACCGCCGGCGCGAGCCCCGCTCCCGATACGCGTACCGTGTCGGGGCCCAAGCCACGCGATCTCAGGACGGTGGCCTTCGCCTCACGATGCGTGAACTGGAGCGTCACAGGGTCCGCGTGCGTCGGCCGGACGGTCACCCCGAATTCTCCATGGGCGTCCCCCAGCAGTTCCACCGTTGCCACGGCAGTCTCCAGTCCCCACGCCCCCACTCGCGCCGGCGTCACCTGTACCCGAAGCGCCGGAAACACACGCACCATCGCCGTCACCGAATCGATCCGGGCCAGCGGCCAGAGCTCGATCTTCACCGAGTCTCCGGGCGCCCGGGCCACGATGGTGATGCGTTGCGGCTGTTCCGTCCCGGTGAACCGCACCAACCCGTTCGACAGGCCCTCGGCCTCCGAGAACAGGTTGATGGTCACGGGCTGGGGGAGGTCGTAGCCGAGTCCGGCGTTCTCCTGGTCTTCGAGCCAGACCTCGAGGGTCCCGCGGAAGTCGTCGGTGGCGGGATCGTAACGGAGCCCGCCGCCGTCGGCGGCGAACGCCAGCGCCGCGATTTTCACCGTGCCTTTCGCGTCCACCGATGCCACGCGCAGAGCCGAGCGCGGCGCGTCCGAGGGGGTCGCTTTGAACGCCCGGCTTTCGCCAGGGCGGACTGCGAGTTGCCCCGACGGCGTAGGGATGAGTACCGGCTTCTGCGCGTGAGCCAGGACCGGGCCGGTAAAGAGGGCCACCAGTAGTCGGCGCATGGATCTGCTCTCGAACTGGAACGGGAGCGTGAAATACCCCGCCATCTCGAAGCTGATTAGGGGCGGTTTTGCGGCAGCGAAGGGACGTTTTTGCGGCATCGCTTTCATCGGCTGTCGCATTCAAGCCCTTCGCTGTCGCAAAACCGCCCTGACGGGGAATGGCCCGGGGGTACAGATCGGTGACCCAGGAGGTCACCATGCGCCGCGAACGTACCCGGATGAAGCTCGGCAAACAGCCGCCCCGTCACGATCCCCGCACCCTGTTGTTCGCCACCTACTTCAGAGACCAGGCCCTCCCGCCGCCACCTTCGTCCGAAGACTGGGCCTCGCGCGTGAAGAGCTGGCCCATGATGGCCAACGACTCGATCGGCGACTGCACCATCGCCGGGGCGGGCCACATGATCGAACAGTGGACCACCTACGCCGGCAAGACGGTGACGCCCACCGACAAGTCCATCATCGCGGCGTATGCGGCCGTCTCCGGGTACGACCCGCGCACCGGCGCGAACGACAATGGCGCCGTCGAAATCGACGTCCTGAATTACTGGCGCCATCACGGCATCGCGCAGCACAAGATCCTGGCCTACGTCGCGCTCGAGCCGAAGAACCACACGCAGGTGATGGACGCGGTGCTGCTCTTCGGGAATTGCTACATCGGATTGGCGTTGCCTCAGAGCGCGCAGACGCAAACCGTCTGGACCGTCCCACCCGGCGGGCCATCGGGGGCCGGCGCTCCGGGGTCTTGGGGCGGACACGCGGTGCCGGTCGTCGCGTACGACGAGCGCGGCCTCACCTGTGTGACGTGGGGTGCGCTGAAGCGGATGACCTGGACCTTCTGGGACGCCTATTGCGACGAAGCGTACGCGGTCTTATCGAAGGATTGGATCAATCAGGCGACTGGCCAGGCCCCCAACCGCTTCGATTTGGCGGCGTTGCAGAAGGATCTGGCGGACCTCTGAAAAGACGGCAGTTCTGCAGACGGCAGTCCGCTCCTCCCCCGGGACTGACTGCCGCCTGCAAGACTGCGTATTTGTGATAATATCACCCTATGAAGACCTCCTGGATCGCCGCCGCCTTTGCCCGCGACCTCAAGTCGCTCAAACGCGAAATCTCCGCCTACCCGGACGAGCGGGACATGTGGAAGGTCGTGCCGGGGATCAGCAACACCGGCGGCAACCTGGCCCTGCACCTCGCGGGGAACGTGCGGTACTTCATCGGCGCGGTACTGGGGTCGAACGGCTACATCCGGGACCGAAACGCGGAGTTCAGCCGGAAGGATGTGCCGCGCGCGGAAGTGCTCACGGAAATCGAGGCGGCGTTCGCGGCGATGCAGAAGGGGCTGGGGCACGTCACCGAGGCGGATCTCGATAAACCCTACGCGCAACCGATCGGCGGGCAACAGCTGACCATCGGTGATGTCCTACTGCACCTCGTCACCCACCTCACCTACCACCTGGGTCAGATCGACTATCACCGGCGAATCGTCACCGGACAGAACGTCGCGGTCGGGACCATTCCCGTCGGAGAGATGGCGACGGCGAGACCCGCTAGCTGAGGTGTCGGGTTTCGGGTGTCAGGTGTCAGTGCCGTCGTATACACACCCTGTAGTCGCGGTTTCCCGGATCTCGATTCGGGAAAGCCCCGCAAGCTTCGGTTTCAGCCGCTTCCAGATCCACTTCGCCAAGAGCTCAGTCGTCGGATTCTCGAGCCCCGGGATTCCGTTCAAGTCGTGATGATCGAGCTCCGCGAGCATCGGCGCCGCGGCGTCGATGAGATCAGCGAAGTCCACCACCCAGCCGGCCTTCTGATCGAGTGACCCCCGCACCGACACCCGCAGGGTGAACGAATGGCCGTGCACGCGCGCGCACGGATGCGAGGGCGGCACGTTGGGCAGGTGATGCGCGGCCTCGAACGTGAACTCCTTGAAGATCTCCACGTCAGGGAATCCCCAGAAGCTTGTGTGTCTGCAGACTCAATCGCCAGCGCGGGTGCGCGAGGCAGTACTCCAGGGCCAGCTTCGTATTTCGCTTCCGGTGCGGCCCGTCCATCGGCTGAAGATAGAAGTGCGTGAACGCGAGGTCGTCATAGCGTTCGGGGCTGCCACCATCCTGAGGATAGACCAGCTTCAACTCATCTCCCGCCTTCACCACCAGATCAGCGTCTGCCTTCGGGCTCACGCACACCCAGTCGATCCCGCGCGGCACCAGCTGCGTGCCGTTGGTCTCGACCGCCACCGTGAAACGCGCGCGATGGAGCGCCTCGATCAACAATTCATCCAGCTGGAGCAGCGGCTCGCCGCCGGTGCAGACGACGAGCTTGAGCATCGCGTCACCCTTCCACGTCGCGGTCACGGCGTCCGCAAGATCCTCAGGCGTAGCGAACGATCCGCCGCCAGGACCGTCGGTGCCCACGAATTCGGTGTCACAGAACCGGCAGACGGCGTTCTTCCGGTCCTTCTCCCGCCCCGTCCAGAGATTGCACCCCGCGAAGCGCAGGAACACCGCGGGCCGGCCCGCGTTCGCGCCCTCCCCCTGGAGGGTGTAGTAGATCTCCTTCACCGCGTAGCTCATCGGTAGACGGCGGGATCCTTCCGGCCCAACTCGGCGAAGGCGCGGAGCCGCAAAGCACACGCGTCGCACCTGCCGCACGCCCGGGGCCCTGGCGTGGGGTCATAGCAGCTCACCGTCATCCCGAAGTCCACGCCCAGCTCGACCCCCGTCGCCACGATTTCCTTCTTGGTCATCCTGATCAGCGGAGTATGCACCGTGAACCCGGAGCCAACGACCCCCGCTTTGGTGCCCAGGTTCGCCATGCGCTCAAAAGCCGCGATG
>DATBBZ010000295.1:0-6945 GCA_036270745.1 Gemmatimonadales bacterium
CAGGCGGCCTACGACGCGATGGCGGTCAAGCTGGCGGCGCTCTTCAAGTACAACTTCGTCCAGTACCAAGACCAGGTGCCCACCGCGGTTCGGGAGGCTGGCCCAAGCAGTTGAGCCAGCCCACCGGCGGGGCGGGGGCGCCCCTCGAGGTCATCCGCGACCCGCTCTGGAACAACATCCGTCTTGAATCGGACGCCGTGACGGTCGTGGACACGCCGGCGGTGCAGCGACTCCGGTACGTCCGCCAGCTCGGCCACGCGTTCCTGGTCTATCCCGGCGCCACCCACAGCCGGTTCGAGCACTGCCTGGGCGCCTATCACCTCGCCCGCCGGGCCCTCGACCATCTCGCCCACGGCGACGTCGTCGTCGCGCCCAAAGACGCCAAAGCGATCCGCCTGGCGGCCCTCCTGCACGATATCGGCCACTACCCCTTCTCCCACGCGCTCGAAGAGGCAGGGCTTCCGCGACACGAAACGCTCGCGCGCCGGCACCTGACGGGAGGCGCGCTGGGCGACGTGCTCCGGGACATCGAAGTGGACGCGGAGACCCTGCTGCCGCTCATCCAGGGGCGAGATGCCGTGCCGTTGGCGGGGGTGGTGGCGGGGTCCCTCGACGTCGACAAACTCGACTACCTGTCCCGCGACGCCTGGATGTGCGGCGTCCCCTATGGGGTGATCGACGTCGACCGCCTGCTCACCTCACTCACGATCATCGAGAAAGCCGGGCGACCCACCCTGGCATTGCACGAGAAAGGCCTGGCGGCCCTCGAGTCCCTGCTCTTCGCCAAGTACCAGATGTACCGCAACGTCTACTGGCATCACGCCGTCCGGTCGGCCACGGTGATGTTCAAGCGCGCCGTGACGGATGCCATCGCCTCCGGGCACGTCACCGCGGAGGGCGTCGCCGACGCCACCGACGATGGGCTGCTCCATGAGCTTTCCCGCAACGACCCCAGGGGCCTCGCGCGCGCCCTGCGCGAGCGCCGGCTCGCCAAACGGGCGTTGGACCTCCCCGCGACGGATCTCCCGGCCCCGGCGGATTGGCCCGCCCTGGATCCCGGGCTCGTCGCCCGGGTGGAAGACCGCCTGGCCGCCGAGTTGAAGCTCGAGCCGGGGCAACTGTTCCTCGATTTTCCGGCCAAGCCGGAGATGCTCGACCTGCACCTGCCCCTGGTCACCCGGGACGGCGACGTCGTGGAGCTGTCCGGGCATGAAGCGGGAGAACGCTTGGGACTGCCCCGCGTGTCCGCGGAGCTGGTCCGCTCGGCGCGGCGGCTGCGGCTGTTCGTGCGCGAGCCCCGGACCGTGCCGGAGAAGGCGGTGGTCGATCTGGTGTGCTCGCCGGGCGAGGAGGTGGCGACCCGCCTGAAGAGCGGGCGCCCCCTCCTTTAGTCGCTCCTAGGGCATCAGGCGCATCACCTCGCGGTACCTCCTTTCCAGCGATTTCGCTTGACGCCGCAGGACCTTCCCGAGCTTCGACAGCGCAGATCCGGGCGCACGGGTCCTTCCGGTCCGGTAGTTGAACAGCGTCCCGGCCGTCACCCCCAAATCGCGAGCCAGACGTTCGATCGAATACGTCAGCGCCTGGGCCGCACGCTTGAAGGCGCTCCGGGCTTCCCGCGGAAGGCGAGGAGTCCTGGCCATGGGCCTAGATCCCGAAGTTGAGCCGAAACTCGAACGTGCGCGGTCGCCCGATCGATGATCCGCTGAAAAACGCTCCCTTCAGGACGTAGCGGTGATTGAGCACGTTGTCCACGTAGAGCTGCGGCCGCAGGAGCGACGACCCGAATGCGATAGCGTATCCTGCGGAGGCATTGAGAATGAAGCTGGGCGCCACCTTGATGGAGCGGTTGAAATCAAAGAGGCCGGTGCCATAGGTGGAGTCCGGGGAGTTTCCGTTGGTCAGCCCGCTGCCATAGATCCCCGTGAGGTTCAGGTAGGCACCGCTCCTGGCATAGAGGACGTTCGCCACGCCGGACACGCGCTGATCGTGATCCAGATCGAAGGCGCCGCCAGGGGGTTGGCCGGGGAAGAACCCTCCCGTGATGGTGCCGTACCCGTAGGCGTGATTCACCGCGAGGTTGACGTAGCCGGAGAGGGGCCCGGTCGGGCGCACCTCCACCACCGCCTCGATGCCCGTGATCCGCACGTGCTGGATGTTCACGGAGGTCGTGATGGCCGAACCCGGTACGGTGTTGTCGTCGATCCCCGGGTCGCTCTGCTTGTGATAGGCCGAGAGCTTCGTCACCACACCGAAGGGATAGCGGTGCACGAACCCCACCTCGAAGAAGTGGTCCCGCTCCGGTAGCGTCGGCTCGGCGGCGACCCCGCCCTGGGCATCGCTGGTGATGGCCCGCAGGTCCTCCACGTTGGTGGGCAAAAAGAGGCGGCCGTAATAGACCCAGAACGTGTTGGCGGGGTCGGGGAAGAAGCTCAGCTTGATCCGTGGCGAGAGCTGGTGCTGGTTGCCGGCAAAGGGTGCCTTATGATTGTCGTAGCGCGCTCCGGCCCGGATCTCCCAGCGGTCTGAGGGAGCGATTGCCGTCTGGACGTATCCCCCGACGTCACTGCCGTTGAGGCCGGAATTGGCCGCCGGGCCGGGGTGGCCTGCAGAGTCCGTGGTGCTGAAGTCCTCGTGCCCGCCGGTGAACTGCGCCAGCGCGCCCGCCTTGAACTCCAGGCCGTGCTGAGGCCGGATGGTGTAATCGGCCTTCAGCCCCGCCGTGTGGAAGTTCCGGTCTTCCTGCAGATTGTACGGTGTCGTGGTGTCCGGGTAGAAAATGAAGGACGGTTGGTCCAGCGCGCCCGGCGTGTAGCGCAGCGAACCATCGCGGTAGAACGCCCCCAGAAAGACCTCATTCGCCTCCTCGACGTCCTGGCCAGCCGTACGGTGCCGCCACCCAAGGTTTACGAACCCGTTGAGGTCCTGCTGGTGGTCGTCTACCGACGCACCCCCCGTCGAATCGAAGGGCACCTG
The DNA here is from genome assembly GCA_036270745.1 of Gemmatimonadales bacterium. Taxonomy (GTDB): domain Bacteria; phylum Gemmatimonadota; class Gemmatimonadetes; order Gemmatimonadales; family GWC2-71-9; genus 40CM-2-70-7. The sequence continues at coordinate 2,977 of DATBBZ010000295.1, forward strand.
GAAGCGGGTCCGGGAGCGGCTCACGTCGAGGTTGACGACATCCCGGTCTGTCGGCACCCACTGCACCTTGCCGAACCCGAACAGGTCGGCGCCGTGATTGTGGAAATTGACGGCTGCGCCGGACAGCGTGTCCAGGACCACGGGTTCCCGTCGCATGTCGGTCACTTGGCCCGTGCCGGATAGGAAGAATCCGAATTTCCCGACGTTGCGGCTCAGCGAAAGGGCCTCTCCGCTCGCGCCGAACGACCCCACGTAGCTCGAGGCATCCAGGTGCAGGGCGCCGGTCGGGATGCGGGTGGTGACGTTCACGATGGCGGCGTTCTTGTTGCCGTACTCCGCGTCCCACGCCCCGGTCTGAAGGTCGATCTGGTTGACGACGTTGGGATCGAACAGCTCGTTCAAGCTCCCCGAGATACCCGAAGGCACCGGAATGCCGTCCACATAATAGGTGTACTCCGCGTGCTGGCCGCGGATGTGGACCTCGCCCGTGGGAGCGCGCGCCGCGCCCGCGATCGACTGCTGCAGGATCTGCGATGTCGTGTTGGTCGGCGCGCCGTGATAGTCGTTCTGCTTGAAGATCTGATCGCCGGTGCGAGTGTCCACCGCCAGCGGAACGGACGCCGTGACCGAAATCGCCTCCAAGTTCACCGGCGAGGGCGCGAGCGCGAAAGTGAGCACCGTGGTGGGGGCCTGGGAATCGAGCGTGTAGGCGCGGTCCGCCGGGCGGTAACCGAGATAGCGGGCGGAAATGGTATACGCACCCGGGGGCAGATTGTGGACGGTGAAACGGCCGAATTCGTCGGTCGTCGTCACCACCACCACACGGGCACCTTGCAGGATGCGAACTTCCCCACCCGGCAGGGGTTTATTCGATGCGCTGTCGACGACCACGCCTGCGATGTCGTCCCCCGCAGTGGCCGATGCGCGAGAAGAGCCGGCGGCCAACAGCACCGCCAGGCCCAGAATAATTCCACGAAACATGAGACCTTCCTCGTCCTGAGCTCGAAAAGTGCGGACCGCGAACGGCGCGGCCCGGACAACCGGATGCGCGCGAATCCGCCTCAGACAGCGGTTCTCACGGACGTCCGGTTGTGCGCGAGTCCCCGAATGACTCGGGGGTCGTACGGAGCTAGGCGAGGAGCGGAGGGGCGCGGGCGAGGCGGCCGAGAAGGCGGCTGACCCCTCGCGGGGTTGTGCCCTCACGGACTGCAACCGCGTGGGTCGGAGGCTCCGGTGGCGGAACGAGGTGGCTCGCGCCGACCGGCTGGAACGTAGAAAGGAACTGACAGAGCGCGCACTTGTCCGGGTGAATGGGCGCGCAAGAAGAACTGGACCCCGACTCGACGTGAATCGGTGTCGTGGGGCGGGCGTCCAGCCGGGCATCGGCGAACGCCACGGTCGCGGGAAGCGCGACCTGAAGCAGCGTGGTGAACGCGGCGACGAGCCGCAGGGAGCGAGTCACGGTCATCCGGGGAGCGTGTTCTCTTCGGTGGGCCGGCCCCCGGCCGGGGTGTCCACCTGGTCGATCCGCACCATGATGGCCGTGATGTTGTCCAACCCCCCGTGCCGGTTTGCTTCGTCGATCAACTTGTCCACCTGCTCCTGCGGTTCGCCTCCGCTCTTCATGATCTCGGCCAGCTGGGGATCCTCGAGCATCCCGGTCAGCCCGTCCGACGCCAGCAGGAAGAGGTCGTTCTGCCGGACAGTCCCGACGTAGATGTCCGGCATCACGTCGGCGTTCGCGCCGACGCAGCGGGTAATCACGTTGCTGTAGGGATGGGTGCGGGCCTGCTCCGGCGTGAGATACCCGGCATCCACCTGCTCCTGCACGTACGAATGATCCTTGGTCACCTGGGTCAGCTTGGCGACCCGGAGCAGGTAGGCCCGGCTGTCCCCCACCTGTCCAATCAGGAACCGGTTGGCGAACAGGGTCAGGCTGGTAACCGTGGTCCCCATCCCGCGCTTGTCGTGCTCCGTCAGCGTCCGCTCGAAGATGGCGCCGTTGGCGGCGCGGATGGAGAGCCGCATCCGCTCGGCCACCTGCTCGTCGGAGAGGCCCTGCAGCGAGCCGATCTCGCGGGCGATGACCCGCACCGCCATTTCGCTCGCGACCTCACCGGCCGCGTGCCCGCCCATGCCGTCGGCGACGATGAAAATCCCCTTGTCGGGGACCATGAGGAAGTTGTCCTCGTTCCCCGATCGGATGATCCCGACGTCGGTGCGGCCCGCGCAGGTGATGTGCACGTCTTAGCGGAGGATCCAGTACAGAACGGACGCGCCGCCGAGCACGATCAGCGCCGCACTCGCGCCGCATCCCTTTTTCTTGGACGGCACCGGCGGCGGCACGGGCTGCCGCTTGACGGGCGGGGCCGCGGGCGCGGCGGGCGGCGTGGGCGGAGGCGGGGCCGTCGGCGGGGTCGGAGCCGCCGCCTTGGACGCGGGAGCCTGAGCGCCGGGCTTGAAGGCCTCGATCACCTTGGTGCCGCCCCCCTTGGCCGTCCCCATCGCGTCGTCGGTGGGCTCGAACACCACCTGCACATCGCCGAACCGGACCATCGCGCCCGGGGCGAGGGGGGCTTCCCCGCTGATCTTGTCGCCGTCGACGAACGTCCCGTTGGTCGAATCGAGATCCACGAGCATCCAGACCCCTTCACGGCGCTGGAGCTTGGCGTGTGAGGTCGAGACTGACCCATCGGGAATGACGAGGTCATTGTAGTCGGCCCGCCCGACGTTCAGGACCGGCGTCTTGATGTGGTACCGCTGGCCTTTGAGGGGCCCCGTGCGAAACAGGAAATTGCCCATGGCGGCCCCCGCCGTCGCGGACGGGACGCTCGGCACCGTGGCCGACGGACGTGGAGCCGCGGCCATGCCGAAGCTCGTGTTCTGCAGACGTTGGCCCGCGCCGCTCGGTGGCGGAGGTGTCGGGGTCGCGGCCTGCGGCGGATTAGCGGCCGGCCCCGCGGGAGGGGAGGGTGGAGTCGGGGCAGCGGTCGGGGCGGCGTCGGCATAGAACCGGAATTGCTCGTCCCCGATCTTGATGACGTCGGCCCGCATCAGCAGGCGCTGGCCTTCGATCTTCTGGTCGTTGACGTAGGTGCCGTTGGTGCTCGAGTCGACCACCATGTAGCCCTTGGGCGTGGTCACGATCTCGGCGTGACGGCGGGATACGTCCTTCCCCGTGACGACGACGTCGCACCCGGCCTCGCGTCCGAAGACCAGCGAGGCCCCAGTGACGGCGTACTCGCGTCCATCGGTCAGCGACACGATGCGCCCACCGGTATTGGCGGTCGGCTTCCCCGCCCCGGCCGACGCCTTGGCGGACTCCATGGCCTTCGACACATCCATGGCCGCGACGTACTGCGTGCTCCCCGACCTCCGCTCGTCCACGAAGGTCAACTCGTTCCCACCGGTCTGGATCTTGTCGCCGTGCAGGAGGGGCGTCGGCTCGACGCCCAGGTTGACGCCGTTGATGGCGATGACGCCCTGCGGATCTGCTTTTCGGATCGAAACCTGCCCGTCAGGCAACCCCTTCAGGATTGCCGTTTTGGGGGTGATCCCGGGGCCCGTCAGTTGGATCGCACAATCGGCAGCACTGCCGAGCGTCACTTCGCCGGCAGGAATGGTGAACTTTCTGCCGCCCATCTCGAGAAGGGCCATCGGGGGTTCCTTTCTACGGGAAGGCCGGCTCAGAAGTTACGCCCGGGTCCGTAACTGGACAAGGCGACACAGCTTACGCCCCGTCCGTGATCCCGGGGCGTTGGTCCGCCGACACCGCTTCTTCCATGCCAATCAGCCCCTGGCGCAGCCATCCCCAGAAAATCAGAGACCCGACGATCACCGTCGCGTAGCTGTTGATGAACCGCCAGACGAGGGTGTAGCTCGGAATGAGAGCCCGCGGGACGTACATCGACATTACGACCGTAGAAATACCCTCGGCCATCCCCGATCCACCGGGTGTGGGAGCGAAGT
>DATBBZ010000296.1:0-3234 GCA_036270745.1 Gemmatimonadales bacterium
TGCCGGTAGATGACGTCGTGCACCAGGGTGGATTTCCCCGATCCCGAGACGCCGGTCACGACCGTGAGGGTGCCGAGCGGAATGCGGACATCCACGCCGTCGAGGTTGTGCAGGCGGGCACCGCGGACCGTCAGCCACCGCGGTCCCGCGGGCCGCCGGGCCGAGGGAACTCCGATGCGCTTTTCGCCCGAGAGGTACTGGCCCGTGAGTGTCCCGGCCTCGCGCACCCGCGCCGCGGGACCCTGGTAGACCACGTGGCCGCCATTCTCGCCGCTCCCCGGGCCCAGCTCCACCATGTAGTCGGCGGCGGCCATCGCGGCCGGATCATGCTCCACCACCACGACGGTGTTCCCGGCGTCGGCCAGGCGCCGGAGCAGGCCGAGCAGGCGATCGGTGTCTCCGGGGTGGAGTCCGATCGAGGGCTCGTCCAGGACGTAGCACGTGTCCACCAGATGGGCGCCGAGGGCATTGGACAGCGCAATGCGCTGGGCCTCGCCGCCCGACAGCGTGCGCGTCTGGCGGTCGAGGGTCAGGTATCCGAGCCCGACGTCCACCACGAACCGGACCCGGGCCCCCAGCTCATCAAGGATGTGCTCGGCGATGGCCTGCTGGAAGTCGGGGAGGGCGAGACTCCCGAGCCAATCCGTCAGCGCGCTCGCCGTCAACGCGGACACTTCGGCGATGGTCTTTCCGGCGACCTTCACGGCGAGCGCATCGGGCTGGAGCCGCGCGCCCCCACACTGCGGGCAGGTCTTGGCCAGCTGGTACTGCCGGAGAAAGACGCGGATGTACTGCTTGTAGCGCTTCTCCTCCAGGCGTTCGAGGAACGGGAACATGCCAAGAAACCGGCCCTTGGCGCCTCGCAGAAAGAACTTTCGGTCGTCCACGGGGATGTCGCGCCAGGGCGTGTCCACGGACACGCCGCGGCTCCGTGCCGCCTCCCGGAGGATCCTGCGCCGCCCTTCGTATCGCGGCTTCGTCCAGGGGTCGAGCGCGCCTTCGGCCAGAGACAGGCTCTCGTCGCGAATGATCAGCGACTCGTCGTACTCGAGCACGGCCCCGAACCCGTTGCATCCCGGACAGGCGCCCCGGGGATTGTTGAAGGAGAACAGGTTCGGCGTGGGCACGGGGGCCGGCTGGCCGCAATTCGAGCAGGCCGGGTGCTCGGAGAATCGCCGTCGGTGGCCGCCGTCGGTGAGGAGCAGCACCACGCCGTCGCCCTCGGCGAAGGCCGTGGACACCGCATCGGTCAGCCGTCCCCGGTTGGCCGGACTCGCGCTCACCCGATCCACGAGGATGAGGACCTCCGTCGCCGCCCGGATCCGGGGTTCGGCATCCGCGGCATCCAGCCGCGTCACGTCGCCATCGAGTTGGATGCGGACGAACCCCGCAGCCCGCAGTTGAGCTGCGATTTCGACGCCGGCGCGATCTCCGGCTCCCGGCAGCGGGAACGCGACCGTGACGGAGTCGACCACTGCCCCCTCCCCATTCCCAGTCACACCGTCGACCACCTCCTGCACCGTATCCGCTTTGACTATGTGGCCGCAGTTCCGGCAGTACGTCGTCCCCGCGCGGGCCCACAGGAGACGCAGGAAGTCGTAGATCTCCGTGGCGGTCCCCACGGTAGACCGGCTCGACGTGGTCGGGTTCTTCTGCTCGATGGCGACGGCGGGGGAAAGTCCTTCAAGGCTGTCCAGGAGGGGCTTCGGCATCCGTTCCAGGAACTGCTTGGCGTACGAGGAGAGGGACTCGATGTACCGCCGCTGGCCCTCGGCATAGAGCGTATCGAAGGCGAGCGAGCTCTTCCCCGACCCCGATGGCCCGGTGATGACCGTAAATGCCCGCCGGGGCAGGGACACGGTGATGCCCTTCAGATTGTGCTGCCGCACGTTGCGGAGGATGACTTGGTCGGGAGGGGCTGGCATAACCCCTAAACATAACCTTAGCTTCGGCGTCACATGGCGCTCGCCCTAACCCCCCGCCTCCTCCGCCGGGGACTCGCCCTTTTCGCAATCATTTCGCTGGCCGGTGTCGTCGTCCTTCTTTTCTATGGGGACAACCTCCGGGCATTCCTCGACGCGTTGGCGTCCCTCCATTGGGAATGGCTGCTCATCGGGTTGGCGCTGGCCTCCATGGACTGGATCGGCGGGGGTACGCGGCTCTGGGTGGTGGCGCGGCACATCCAACCGGGGGTTCGGCTCCGCGACATGATCGTCGCCGGGGGCATGAGCGCATGGGGAGGCTACCTCACGCCTTTCCAGTCCGGTGCCGGGCCCACGATGATGTTTACGATGAAGCGCGCCGGGGTCCGTCTCCCCGCCGCCTTTACGGCCACGTTCATGACGTTCGTGGCCACCGTCGCGTTCTTCGCCAGCGCCGGTCCCCTCGCCATCTTCTTCGGCGCCGGACGCTCCCTCGAAAAACATCACATCGTCCTCGGGATCGGTCTCTACGACCTCTTCCGGATCTCCCTGGGCGTCTTCGTTCTCTTGGGCCTCCTGATGCTGTTCCTGATGGTCTTCCCCCGGCTAGCCCGGGACCTGGTGCACTCGCTGGCGGGTCGGGTCGGGAAGCGCAGCCGCCGGGTGGCGGCCGGGATGGAGCAGCTCCGGGAGGGGATCGAGTACGGGCACCAGTGCTTCGTGGCCTTCGGAAGTCCCAAGGGCTGGTTGGCGACGTTCTGGGCCATACTCCTGTCGGCCCCCTCACATGCGAACAAGCTGCTCGCGGGGTACGTCGCTCTCCGGGCCCTCGGCATTCCCGCCGACTTTGTGGAGATCCTGCTGGTCCAGACCCTGATCACGTTCGTGCTCTACTTCGCTCCCACACCGGGTGGGTCGGGGATGGCCGAGGGTATTTCTACGGTCGTAATGTCGATTTACGTCCCGCGGGCTCTCATTCCGAGCTACACCCTCGTCTGGCGGTTCATCAACAGTTATGCGACGGTGATTGTCGGGTCCCTGATTTTCTGGGGATGGCTGCGTCAGGGGTTGATTGGAATGGAAGAAGCGGTGTCGACGGACCAACGCCCCGGGATCACGGACGGGGCGTAACCTGTGTCGCCTTGTCCAGTTACGGACCCGGGCGTAACTTCCGAGCCGGCCTTCCCGTAGAAAGGAACCCCCGATGGCCCTTCTCGAGATGGGCGGCAGAAAGTTCACCATTCCTGCCGGCGAAGTGACGCTCGGCAGTGCTGCCGATTGTGCGATCCAACTGACGGGCCCCGGGATCACC
>DATBBZ010000297.1:0-7970 GCA_036270745.1 Gemmatimonadales bacterium
CTCATTGTTTGGTCACGGCCCGACCCGACGCTTTGGGCATCGCCGAGCGCATTACCGATCGGTAATACAAGCCCGCTTAGTCCCTTCGCGATCTGTCGGAGCTGAGCGAGTTCATCACGTGTCACCCCGCGTCGCGATTGAACAGCTGCGATGAATCGGACGACCTGCTCTAAGCGATGCATCCGGTCTTTCATGTCCCGCCCCTCTCGCATCGCGTCCAGGTACTGCTGGCACAGCCGCAGCGTGTCCCGCTCGCCAAACGCCATCTAACCGCCGCTCCCTTCTGCCTCACCGCGTCTTACCAACGCTCCGCGCCCGACCCACGCGAACCGCGCGATTACGGAAGGGATGATGAGAGAGTCGGTCCACCCGAAACCGTCAGCCCGTCGCGGCGGTGCACCCCTAGTGATCCGTGACACGGAGCACTTCCTCGACGGTCGTGATGCCCGCCTGGACCTTGCGCCACCCGTCGCGGCGCAACGGCGTCATTCCCTGCGTCTCCGCCAGCTCGCGCAGCGCGGTGGCGTTTGGGGTCGTCAGGAGCTGGTGCTTGACCTCCTCCGTCACGGCGAGGAGCTCAAAGATCCCGGTGCGGCCTCGGTACCCGGTCTCGCGGCAGGCCGCACAGCCACGCCCGCGCTCCAGTCTCACGGGCCCGATTGGCTGCTGTGCCAAAAGCGCCACAGCGGCCGGGTCGGGGGTGTACCGCTCACGACACTCCGGGCAGGTCTTCCGCACCAAGCGTTGCGCAAGCACCCCCTCCAGCGTGGCGGCGATCAGGTAGGGCTGAACCTTGAGATCGACGAGCCGGGTGAGAGCGCTGGCAGCATCGTTCGTGTGCAGCGTGGAGAAGACGAGATGCCCGGTGAGAGCTGCCTGGATGGCGATCGCGGTGGTCTCCGCATCGCGCATCTCTCCCACCATTAAGACGTCCGGGTCCTGGCGCAGGATGCTTCGCAGTGCCCCGGCGAACGTCATCCCAGCCTTCACGTTCACCGGGACTTGGGTGACCCCCTCGATGTGGTATTCCACGGGCTCCTCGACCGTGATGATCTTCTCGGCCGTCCGTTGACGGAGGCCGAGCGCCGCGTAGAGCGTGGTTGTCTTCCCGCTGCCGGTTGGCCCCGTGGCGAGGAGGATCCCATGCGGGTGCTCGGCGAGGCGGCGGAACGTGACGAGGGTCTCCGGTGCCATCCCGAGCTCCCCGAGCACAACGGGCCGGCCGCCGCTATCAAGCAGCCGCAGCACGACCGACTCCCCGTAGAGGGTGGGGACCGTGGAGACCCGAAGGTCGAGCTCCCGTTCTTCGAGCCGCACGCGGATCCGTCCGTCCTGGGGCGCGCGTCGTTCCGCGATGTCGAGCTCAGCCAGCAGCTTCACCCGCGAGATCACGGCTGCCTGCAGTCCCTTGGGCGGGCTCGGGACGTTCGTCAGTACGCCGTCCACTCGGAACCGTGCGACCAGTCCGGTGCGCGTCGATTCAAGATGGATATCGGACGCTCGGGCTTCGTGAGCCTCGCGGATCAGCAGATTGACAAACCGGATCACTGGCGGCTGGTTGGCGAGGCCCCGCGCGTCTGCCAGCGCATCGTCGACGCCCTCCGACGTCGCCCCTACTTCGGCGTCCAGGTCCCGAACGAGTTCGAGCACGGATTCCGACGCAGCGAAAGTGCGATGGATGCTCTCGAGAAGGTCCTCTGGCGAGACAGGGATTAGGTCTACTGGTACGCCGAATGAGACTTCAAGGTCTTCGAGCACCTCTGAGGCGGCCTCGCCCGCCACCGCCACCCGCAGCCGGTCGCCTGAGATCTCGAGCGGCAGAATGCGATTGTACTCGAGATACTCTGCTTCGAACGTCTCAGGGACCGGCAGTTTCGGAACGAAGACGGACACGTCCCCAACTCCAGCGATGGTCGCTCAGCACCAGGGCAGGTCGCGTGCCATTCGAAGGGAGCGGCGACCGTTTCGGTTAATCGGCCGCCGCAGTGACGGTTACGAGAGTGCACGCGACGGGCGACCCCCAATAACAGGTGTTCACTTGGCGATATCGTATTAGCGAACTGGACAGGCAAGGCGCCACGTACTCGGGAGAGTCTCCACAGCCGCTACGCCCTGACGGCAAATCGTCGTCGTCAAACGAATCGATCCCGGCGAGCGCTCCTTCAATCATCGCCGCTACCCTGCCGCGGCGCTCGGTGTGTCACGTTCGCGACCTGCATGCGGCCAACTGGACACCGGTGGAGCCTGAATCCCACATCGCTGCGCGGCGAGATAGTGATAAATAGTTGTGCGGGACGTGCGCAGCAGCTGCGCCGCGTGTCCGACATTGCCTTGGGTGACTTCGAGGGCCAGTCGCACTGCACCGGCGTTCGCTGCAAAACTCCCCCGCCGCTCGAAACGCGCCGGCAAATGGACCTGCTGCACTACATGGGCTAAATGCACTACATCACTGCCTCGCGCCCGCAGATAGGCATCGCGGACGACCATTTCCAATTGCCGGAGATTCCCCGGCCAGGTTGCGGCTTGAAGGAGGGCGATCACGTCGGGCGCGAACCGGTCGGGGCCGTGCTCACCCGTCGCTTCGGGACAGCGTCCTATAAACTGACCGGCGAGCTGCGGAATGTCTTCGCGCCGCTCTGCGAGAAGAGGCAGCCGGATCAGGCTGTAGCCGAGCCGATAGCGCAACTCGCGCAGCAGCGCCCCCTGCTCCACGAGTCGATCGGGTAGCTCCACAAGCCCAATGAGCACGCGGCACCGGAGCGGCAGGTCGCGGCTTCCCCCGAGGCGGCGAAAGAAGCCGCGGTCAAGCACGCGGAGCAGAAGGGTCTGCGTCGAGCGCCGCAGGTGGTGAAAGTCGTCAAGGAGCAACGTTCCATCCGCGGCCTGCTCCAGAGCCCCGCAGTGCCGGTCGACGGCGCCGGTGAACGCACCGCGCTCGTGACCGAAGAGCTGACTCTGCTCCAGGTGCCGATCGAACTCACCCGCTGTATACGGGCTCAGCGGCCCGGGCCGACCGCTCCAGGTGTGAATCAACTCGGCGACCGTGGTCTTTCCGGTGCCTGTCGCTCCAGCGAGAACGACCGGCGTGTGTGCGCGAGCATAGCGATCTACGCCCCGCAGCACTTCCACCATGGCGGTGGACTGGGCTACGAAGTGGTCAAGGAGGGTGCTACGATCCAACGGTGCCATGGCCGCCTCCGCGCCGCTCTGGTTCAACACCAGTTTCCCGCACGAAAACGCTTGACGCTTGACCCGGGAGTGCCGACATAGGCATCAGCGCCGCCTCGGCCAACGGAGTGAAGCAGCATCACACGTCCTGCAAATTCCGTGCTTCGTTGCGACCGATGACGTGCCACACTATGTCGCTCGTCCCGCAGAGATTGAGGGCGTTGGCCTGGCTCACGTCGTGGAGTACTCATCGCGGGACCGCGGCGCATCAAGTCAGGGCGCACGGGACACTCCTCGACGCAATTTGTAGCGCGTCGCCAGGGAGAGTTTCCGGACGACGCGGTCAGAGTCCAGCCGAGTGGTTCGTAGGACTTTTCCGACGGCGAGACAGCGCCTTCGAAGACGCCTGCACGAGGTGATGTTCGATCGCGTAGCGGATCATATCGACGTTGTTGTTGAGATTGAGCTTGCCAAGGATCCGGCTCCGGTAGGTGCTAACCGTTTTCGGGCTTACGCCGAGATCGGCCGCGATCTGCTTAAACGGAACGCCAGAAGTGAAGAGACACATCACCTCGTATTCGCGCTCCGAGAGCAGGGCAAGTCCAGCTCCAGCCCCGCCGCGTCTCACGCCCGAGATCAGCATCCTAGCTAACGATGGGCTCACGTAGGACGCGCCGCGAGCGACACTCCGGATTGCCTCCGTGATCTGACGGGGCGAGTCATCCTCGCTGAGGAATCCCGCGGCAGCGGTCTCGAGGATGCGCAAGACATCGGGATCCTCGCTTTCCACGTTCAAGATGAGCAACCGAGACGCAGGGCGACGGCGGGTGACGTCGCGGATCAACCTGAGAAAGGGTTGCCCGTCTAAGAACCGGTCGACAAGTACGACGTCGGGTTCGGTCGCTCCAACTCGCTCGAGGACCTCGACCCGCGTCGCCGCCTCGCCTACGATCGCCATGTCGGTGCACGGGGCGAGGAGGTGTTTGAGGCCTGCTCGGACGACCAGTCGGGCATCCGCCAGGAGGACTCTAATCGGGAGTCGCAGGGGGTCGAGTGAGCCTTTGGACTGCATAGTGCCACCGACCTCCACAAAGGAAACGGCCCCGTTGAGCCATTCGCGGGCGCAACGGGGCCTGACCTTCCCTCTTCTCCTCTCTACGGTAATCGCAAGTGCGCACCCGTCAAGCCGGCTCCGGTGGGCGACATGGGCACGGGCCTCTTGGTCAACATCCGACCGCCGCCCTTGTCACCTGGGTCACAGACGCGCGCAGTGTCATCGTGACGCGTGACTCCCGTTACGGTCAGACGACACCCAGCCTGCATGTGGATGCACGGCGGGTCGGCGTTGGCCGTTATGCTTGCCCCGCCACGCCTCAATGTCGCCGCCGTGCGTGCCCAGGATTGACTATGGAAAGGCGGGAGGCCCCGCGCGTGGGGATACGTAGCGTGCTGGCCGTTTTTCGGCCTGCCATGCTGACCGACGTCCGGTTGCCACCCCTTGGCGTCACCCGTCTCCTCACACCGCGCGGATGGTCACCATTGCCCGCGGCGCCCGGAATTCATCGCTCAGTGGGACCGGCGTCGGTGAGCGTCGGCCGCCTCCGCCTCCCCGTCACGGTGGGCGTAAGACCTTGATCGGTTCGCCCCGTCGCCCGTAATCAAGGACATCCTGGCGATAGACGGTTTGTGGATACGGTTGGACGTAGGTGACCAGAAGTTGGACCAGTCTCGTCCCGGAGCGCTCAACCACACGAGCGTACCCGTAGGCGACGATCATCGTCTTCGCACGATAATACTGTCGAGCTTTGCTCGCTTCTAACATGTTCGCGACGGGAAGGGCTAGCAGGAATGTTCCTTCCCCTCGAGGCGAAAGGAAGAAGCGCTCGCCGCGTGGTCCTCGATCCTCGATCCAGTCAAAGTACCGATGTCCGGCAAAGAGGAAAACAGCCACACCCGATGGTGCCTGCACATCTTGCGCGGAGTCAACGAGCGCCGCCCAGACTATGAGGCTGTCGTGATACTTGTCAGGTTGCTCAAGGATATCAGTAGGGTAGATAGTGCGCGAAGCGCGCCGATATGACTCCCGTTCGCGATCGGACACGGGTTTGTAGGGACCGGACTGTGGAGCAACAATCGGCGCGACGCCGGTCGATAAGACAAGAAGGAGGATGGAGACAACAACTCGTTGCACTTTGAAGTTGTCCCGCCTGCATAAAGTAGCGTTCAAGCTAAAGGGGGACCCCTCGCCTATGGCAGGCTCATCGCCCTCATTGATCGCGAGTCCCGTAAGACGTGCCGCGCCGATGCCAGCGGGTCTAGACTGCACTGCCCCTTCGCGCGTGCAGGGGCAAGGCGGGGGCATGGTCGCAACTGCTCGGCGCACGTGCAAGGCACCGTATCTCTCCGAGGCCCCATTTCGCGCGTTGCGCTCAGTGGGGCGCGCCGGAGCCGCGCCGGTGAGGCTCTGACTCGAGGCTCGGCTGCGGAACTTGACCGTAGACAACTCTCGTGGGCAACACCGCTGCGTTGGTCGCTGGGTCGAGCGCCCAGACGGGATTCGAGCGGGATTCGCATAAGGGTGCTGTTGCGCCTGTTAGAGATCCCGAACACGATATGATCAGCCGCCGAAGACTCCTCGATCCAGATCGCCACCTTTCGAGGGCCGGCTGTGGAGAACCCACATCCGGTGGCTATCCCCCAGGGTCCAGGACGGCCCTCGAGCTCGGCTTGGGTTCGCAGGAATGGACCGTCATCGCCTCTTGGAATCCTCTGAGATCGCCCCGTCAGCGTTGACGGTGAACTCGATGCGACCGCTGCCACCGGTAAAGGCTCGATAGCAACCAGGGCTAAGTTTAGTCGGCCCTTGTTCGGACTGATACCCCAGAGGGACCTCGCCATAAACCACCCTGTTCACGTAGAACGTCCCCACCCCGTTTTCGCTCAGCATCCAGTTGGCGCCTGTTGGTCCATAGTCAGGACCATCACACCTATTGACTCTGATGTACCCGAACTCCACTCCGGTGGTGCTTCCGAGACGGTCCGAGATTCCGAACTCCAAGTGAACCGCGGTCGACCCGGGTATCACCCAGATAGCCGTCCGACGGGGGCACCCGAGACAGAACAGCAAAACCACGAGCGACAGGCTCCTAGCCCCGGCTATCAAGCTCATCACTCGGCCGTAGTCAAGGTTGCCAGGGTGAGACCGAACACGCGTTCGCCTTACTCGCGTAGCAGTCTTGAACGATCCGTGCCTGCTGTTCAAGTCCATAACTAGACCAATTGAGGTTTTTGAGTGGGTAGTCTAGATGGTACGGATTCTGACCTGTCAACTGGCTCCAAGCGTGCAGACCGATGAATGCCTCACCGTACACGACCAGGTTTTCGTCGAAGACCTGCTTGAACTGCCACACGTGCGTCAATTCGTGCGCCAGCTCGGGGATCGAGGGGTCCCCTGGGGCGCGAAAGTAAATGTTGTATCCAACCGTAATTCCCGAACAGCCACCACAACCGTCCAAGAAGATATTATCGGCGCCAGTCGTCACATGCACATCGCTGCAGTAGAATCCCGACTCGCAAATGCTGACGAGCGCTTTATTCTCACTATCTGACAGCGGGCGAGACTGAGACTGCCAGGAATCGAGCACAATGGCCAGTTCCGCTTGGGCCTCAGCGATCGCTTTCTCCACTTCCTGCAGGTCGAGCGCCGACCACACCGCATCATCTGCCTGCATCTGCAAGTCCATATTTTCCCACCAATTATCGCTGTAGCCGAGATTACCGTGCGTAGTTATGCGAATGGGACAGTTCCAGTTCCCTCCGACGCACGAGTCGATGTCTCCCGACAACTTCGTCCCGCTCGGATCCCGGGCAGCGAGCGGCCCGCCAGCCGCGTAGGCATACAGGTTCCCTCCTCCCCCGTAGCCGATTGGGTCCTCTTGCACAAACCGCCGCACGTTGGGGTCGTAGTACCGCGCCCGGAAGAAGTACCAGCCGGTCTCCCCATCGTACTCGCGCCCGGTCCACTGATACCGCAACGTCCATGTTGGCGCCACCGTGCTCACGGTATCCCTCAGGGTCGCCCCGTACATCTTGTACCGGATAGCCCGGATCCACGTCCCATCCCGCCGGATGAGACCCCGAACGCTGTGCAAGAGGTCTTCCACTACCAAGTAGTGGGCGCTGCCATCGTCGATCGCGAGCAAGTCATCGGTGGCCGGTCCCCACGTATAGCGGAGACCGGTGCTTCCGGATGAGTCCGTTTCGAACGCGACATCCGCCCGATGGTACACGAAGCGGGTGAAGGCGACGATGCCGCCCGAGATGTTAGAGTAGACGCGCTTCGCGATCCGCCGGCCCAGCACGTCATAGGCGTAGCGCGCCACCAGCGTGCCGTTGTAGGTGACAGTCCGCAGGTGCCGCGCCGCGTCATAGCCGTACGTCCACGTAATGCTCGCTGGGCTCCCGCATGCCGCTTGGATAAGGTCTCCCATGGGATCATACGTATACTGCCATGTCCCACAACCTCCGCCCGCCCGCGACACGAGCCGATCGGTCGTCGTATCGTAGGCCTCCGCGCCCGCCGTGGTCCAAATGTTCCCGGCTCGGTCGAAGGTCACGGAATCTCGCGCGACGACTGATCCGTTCACGAACGCTAGCCACGTCGTCACCCGTCCCCAGCCATCGTAGACCACGGAGTCCTGCATCGTCTTCGCCGGCTGGCCGGAGCCATCCTGCTCTGTCCAGATCGGGGCTTCGGTCGGCTGAGGATCATCGAGCGACTCTTGCCGATCAAATTTGAGCGC
>DATBBZ010000298.1:0-2861 GCA_036270745.1 Gemmatimonadales bacterium
CCAGCCCGTGGGTCCAGGTGCCCTCCCACTGGCCGTCGAACCACATGACGCCGACGTCGCCGTACTTCGTCAGCAATTCGGTCACCTGTCCGTGCAGATACTCTACATAGCGCGAGAACTTCGCCTCACCGACGGGCCTCGTCTCCGCTTCCCAGTCCCGGCGCGGGAGATAGTCGGGGTGATGCCAGTCCATGATCGAGTGATACCAGCATTTGTGCATGCCGGCGCGGCGGCTCGCAGCCGCCAGCTCCGCCATGATGTCCCGCTTGAAGGGCGCGGAGCGAACGCAGAAGTCGGTGAGCTTGGAATCGAAGAGACAGAAGCCGTCGTGGTGCTTGGTGGTGATGGTGACGTACTTCGCACCCGCATCCTTCGCCATGCCGATCCACTTGTCGGCGTCGAAGAGCGTGGGATTGAAACGTCCTACCAGCTTGTCGTACTCAGTGACCGGAATGTGCGCCAGGTTTCGGATCCACTCGGCGTAGTCATCCCGCCCGCCCCACTTCCCTGCCAGGATCGAATAGAGTCCCCAATGGACAAACATCCCGAAGCGGGCGTCGCGCCACCAATCAAGGCGCGAGCCGGCGGCCGGGAGCTGTACGTTCCCTGGCAGGGGCAACATCGCTGTCGCGGTCAGAGCTCCGGTGGCTTGGAAAAATGTCCGGCGCTTCACAGTCCCACCGCCTCCATCCACATGTCCGCGATCGCACCATGCCCGGCCGGCGTGGGATGGACGCCATCCGACGCCCAGTACGCAGGCGGCGCGTGGCGGGAGAGGCGATCGAACAGATCCTGCGTAGCGAGAAACGTCGCCCCCGCCGCATCCGCCACCCGGCGCGCAATCCTCCGCCGCTCGTCAAACGCCGGGAACCAGGCATCCGTGATGACCCCGGTGCGGAGGGTGAACGGCTCGAGGATCACAAGCCGCACCTTGGGCAACGCCGTGCGGGTGCGGGCCAGGAGCGCCGTGAACTGGTGCTCGTAATCGTCCGCCGTGCCCTTGTACCCGCCGTTTAGCGTGTGCCAGTAGTCGTTCACGCCGATCAGAATGCTCAACACGTCGGGTGCGAGCGCGAGCGTGTCAGTCTGCCAGCGCGCGTCGCAGTCGGGCACCGTATTGCCACTCACTCCCCGATTGAAGAACCGGTACCCCGCCTTGGCCCGCTCCGCGAGGAGCCGCGACGCGATGAGCAGCGGGTATCCGTTACCCAGCGCGGACGCTGCATTCTCGCCCGCAACGGTCCGGTCGCGGCCGCAGTCTGTGATCGAGTCGCCCTGGAAAAGCACGGTCGTCCCCGCTTCGAGGGACGGGGAGTAGGGAGTGGGGAGTGGTCGCAGTCCAGGTAATGGAAGCCCCGCTCCCGCGGCGATCACCCCCGTCGTCTGCAAGAACGTGCGCCGCTTCACTTCACGACCTCGACTTCCACCCGCGACGCCTGCGTAGCGGTCCGGTAGATCCGCTCCGTCTGGGCCTTGAAGTCCGATTTCTTCGCCAGGAAGATGTTCGGCACGAAGGTCTGCGGATTCCGGTCATAGAGCGGGAACCACGTGCTTTGCACCTGCACCATGATCCTATGCCCCTTCTGGAACCGGTAATTCTGCTGGTGCAAGTCGATGGTGTACGGCAGGACCCTATTCGGCGTGATCGGTTGCGGGTGCTCGTAGCTCGTCCGGTACCGGCCGCGGAAAATGTCGTCCGCCACCATCAGCTCGTAGTGCCCCATCGCCGGCTTCCCCGCCACAGTGTCCGGATACACATCGATGAGCTTCACCACCCAGTCGACGTCCGACCCCGTCGTGGCGGCAAAGAGCCTGGCCGTCACGTTCCCCGCGATCGTTACGTCGTCCGTGAGCGGATCGGTCTCCCACACCAGGACATCAGGCCGCCCGTCCACGAACCGCTGGTCCGACACCAGCCAGGCGTACCACTCGGACCCCTTCGGCGAGTACACGGGCGAAATGGGCCTCCGGCGATATGGCACCGGATGCCTGGGATCCGAGACGTAGCTGTCGAACGGCGTGGGACTCGTCCCGGCCGTCCCGGCCGTCCCGGCCGTCCCGGCCGGCGGATCGAACGAGAGCTTGCCATCCGCGTGGAAGTAGAGGGCCTTGGCTTCTGCGTTCTTCGGTGGCCACGAATCCCAGAAGCGCCAGCGGTTGTCCCCCGCCTCGAAAGTCACCGCCTTGGCCAAGGGCAGCGAGTCGGTGCCCTTCAGATAGTGATTGAAGAACGGGACCAGGATGTGGGTCCGGAACCACCCGGAGCTGGGCTGCCCGAACTCGACCGCCCCCAGCGAGGTCCCGTTCCCGTGCCAGCCCCCATGGTTCCAGGGACCGAGGGCGATGAAGTTGATCCCGGCGGTGTCCGTCTTCTCGAGCGTCCGGTACATCTCGAGCGGGCCGAAGAAGTCCTCCTGGTCCCACCAGCCGCCCACGTCGAGCGTCGGAACCGTGGTGTGGGTCAAGGCGTGCTCCGCGCCCCGCCGCTGCCAGTACTGGTCGTAGGCCGGATGCGCCACAAACGACGCCCACGTCGGGAATTTCCCGTGGAGCATCGAATCCGAGATCAGCGACAGCGGCCAATGCCGGTAGTACCAGTCGAACATGTCGTCCGAGCCGACGTCGAACACGGTGTTCTCGTGCCCCGACTCGAGCAGCGTCGAGTACTCGAGTCCGTACGTCATCCGGAAGGCACCGTTGTGGAAGAAGTCGTCACCGATCCACGTGTCGGTCATGGGGGCCATCGGCGCCGCGGCTTTCAGCGCCGGATGCGGCCGCACTTCCGCCATTTCCGTCAGCCACCCGGGATAGGACGTCCCGGTAACCCCCACCCGCCCGTTGTTGTGGGCGAGGTGGTGGAT
>DATBBZ010000299.1:0-11864 GCA_036270745.1 Gemmatimonadales bacterium
CCTCTACACGTCCATCGGGTCGATTCGCTTCCACCGCGGGCGGCTCGCGGCCAGCCCGCACGCCCGCGCCCACCTCGGGTTGACGCTCGCCGCGCTGGCGCTCGCGTTCGTGTGAGGGCGTTCCTGGATCCCGCGGAGACCGTCACCGGGCTGGTCGGACCGGTCACGCAGCAGGCCATCGCCATCCGCGCACCCGGTGCCGACGCTGTCACGCTGGTCGCGTTGGTCACGGCAGCCATCAGCGCGGCCTGGGGGTGGTGGGACCGCCCCGGTGTCCTGGGCACGACCTGGCTCGCCCTCCTGATCACCATGCTCGCCGCCTACGTCATCCTGCCGCCCGCAACCCGCCAGCTGGGACCGCTGTCGCACGAAGACAGCCTCATGCTCGATGAGAAGGGCGCGCTGGAGGGTCTGGCGTTCGGCGCCACTCCTGAGCCCTGGACTCTCGCCGCGCCTTCGCCCTCGGCGGCCGTCACCTCCATTCCGCTCTGGGACAACGCCCGCATCCGGACCCGTGCCCAGCGCGACAGCGCGGTGGGGCAGGGACTCACGGTCTACAACCTGACCCTCGATCCCGCGAGGCACTGGCTCCTCGGCCTCGCGCCCGACGGCACGGGCCTTTTGCGCGTGTCACCCCAGCCGACCTGGGATGCCGTCCATGAGGGCGTCTGGGCACACGCGCCGGGCCCCGTCGAAGCGCACGAGGCGGATTCAACGCTGCTGTTCGCCCGGGCATCCGGAGCTCCGGCGACCACGTGGTTCGGCGGCGGTTTCCTGGATTACGCAGTGGTGGATTCAGGCGCCAGCGGCATTCCGCTCACCGGAACGTGGCGCCGGCTGGCCTTGGCGTGGACGCTGCAGGCTCCAGAGCTCGCGCGCAGCGCGGTGGCAGGGCGAACCCTGCTGTGGCGCCGGGACGCCGTAGAGCGGTTCGAGGCGCTCGCCCCCTTCGCCCGTTTCGAGAGGGCCGTCCCCGTCCTCGTCCGGGACTCGCTGTGGTGGGTCTCGTGGGGCTCGGTCGAGGAGGAGGCGTTCCCCCTGGTCGACACCGAAATGGTGAACGGCCGGATCGTTCGGTACCGGCAGTCCGGCCTGGTCGGCGCGCTGAACGCCGTCACGGGATCGACCCGGCTCTGGCTGGCGCCGCGGACCGATTCCCTCACCGCGGCATGGGCGCGGATCGAATCACCCCTCATCGCGCCGGCCGACTCGATCCCCTCCGCCCTGCGGAGCGCATTGCCGTACCCGGCCGAGGCCTTCGGCATCCAGTCGCGGATCCTCGCCCGCGACGCCATTCCGCTCCCCGATTCCACGTCCCGCTGGCTTCCCCTGGCGCCCGAGCCCTTCACCCTGGTGGCCCGCGGACCGGGCGACACCACGCCAGCCACCTGGTACGCACAGGCCTACATCGACTCCGCGCGGCACAGCACCTTCGGGGGCATCCTGGCGGGGACGATGACGAGGACGGGCCCGCGACTGTTCCTCTGGACCCCCAAGCCGCTGCCGATCCCCGCGCTGCTGTTCGGCGATCGCGAGCGGCGGTCCGGGACGCAGCGCGTCTGGCCCACCGATGCCGGCGTCCTGACCGTTCAGGCGCGCTTTCTCGAGCCCGAAGGGGTGTCTCCGCTGGCGAGATTGGAGAGCGTCTACGTCTCACTGGGTGCGGACGTGGCATCGGACGCATCGGCTTCGGGAGCGCTCAAGGCGCTGTTGCGGGGGCCGGAGCTCGCCAACGGCAGCCCCGCCGCCGGCCTGCGCCATGCCCGGAGCCTGTTCGCCCGGATGGACTCGGCCCTGGCTGCCGGCCAGCTCTCACGGTTCGGAGTGCTCTACGACAGCCTGCGCGCCTTGCTGCGCGCCACTTCGCGAGGCGTTGCCCCCTCCAGCGGGCCCCGCTAGGTTGCGCCGCCGTGACTCCAGGGACGATCGTCGTGGCGCTGGGAGGGAACGCGGTCGCTCCGCAGGGGGAGCGACCGACTATCGCCAATCAATTTCGTCATACCCGCCAGAGCCTGGCGCCTATCGTGGAGCTGGCCCGGGCCGGGTGGGGCATCGCCCTGGTGCACGGCAACGGCCCGCAGGTGGGGGACGAGCTGGCGCGCAACGAGCTCGCCGCTGATCAGCTGGAACCGCTGCCCCTCGGCGTACTGGTCGCGGCCACGGCGGGCTGGATGGGATACATGATCCAGCAGTCGCTGCAGAACGCCCTCCTTCGCGCCGGCGTGGAACGCCAGGTGGTCACCGTGGTGACGCAAACCCTTTGCGACGCCGCCGACCCCGATCTGCGCCGCCCCACCAAGCCGATCGGCCACGCCCTCGATGCGACGACCCGGCAACGGCTCGAAGCGCGGGGCCAGGCGGTGCGGGAAGACCGGCCGGGACGGTGGCGGCGTCTCGCCCCGAGCCCTAAGCCGGTGCGGGTCGTGGAGCGGAAGATGATCGCGGACCTCGTGGGCCGGGGTCACATCGTGGTGGCGTGCGGTGGAGGAGGTCCTCCGGTGTACGAGGATCCCCAGCTCGGGATCGAGGGACTCGACGCCGTGGTGGACAAGGATCGGGTGGCGGCGGTGCTGGGACGCGAGCTCAAGGCGAAGGCCCTGCTCATCCTGACGGACGTGGATGCGGTCTACACCCAGTTCGGCACCGCTCACCAGGAACGCCTCGGGAAACTCTCCCTCCGGGACGCCGAACGGCTCCTGGCGAGTGACGAGCTGGGGTCGGGCAGCATGCGACCCAAAGTGGAGGCTGCGGCGGATTTCATCCGAAGCGCGGGGAAGGGTGCTCGGGCGGTGATCGCCGAGCTGTCGAAGGGATTGGAAGCGTTGGCGGGTGCGGCCGGCACGACTATCACGAAGGAGAACGGGTGAATCTGCACGAATATCAGGCACGGGACATCCTCAAGAAAGCCGGGATCCCGATGCCCGAGGGCGCAGTGGCGTCGACTCCGGCGGAGGTGAGGGCCATCGCGCAGCACCTCGGTGGCACCGTCGTGGTCAAGGCGCAGGTGCACGCCGGCGGCCGGGGCAAGGCCGGCGGCGTCAAACTCGCGAAGACGCCGCAGGAGGCGGAGCAAGTCGCTTCGAAGATTCTCGGAATGCAGATCAAGGGGCTCACCGTGGAGAAGGTCCTCGTGGTGCCCGCTGCCGATATCGCCTCCGAGAGCTACGTCGGCTTCATCGTGGACCGCGCCACCCAGCGGCCAGTGCTCATGGTGAGCGCGGCCGGGGGCGTCGACATCGAGGAAGTCGCAGCCAAGACCCCGGAAAAGATCCATCGTCTGCCGGTAGACCCCCGCTACGGGCTCTTGCCGCACCAGGCGCAGGGGCTGGCGTTCCATCTCTACAAGGACGTCACCCAGGTGCGGCAGGCCGCGGATCTCATGCGGCGGCTCTACGACGTGGTGTACGCGGTCGGCGCGTCCCTCGCCGAGATCAACCCGCTGGTGACCACGCCGGACGGCAAGGTGCAGGCCCTGGACGCGAAGATCGTGGTCGACGACAACGAGCTGGATCGGCATCCGGAAATCGCGGCGCTGCGGGACGCCGCGTCCGAGGCGCCTTCGGAAGTCCAGGCGCGCGAGGCCGGCCTCACGTTCATCAAGCTCGACGGCTCCGTGGGCTGCTGTGTCAACGGCGCCGGTCTCGCGATGGCGACGATGGACCTGGTGAAGTATTACGGCGGGGAGCCCGCCAACTTTCTGGACATCGGGGGCTCGTCGAATCCTCAGAAGGTGGTCAACGCCCTGAGGATCATCACGTCCGATCCGAACGTGAAGGCGATCCTCTTTAACATCTTCGGCGGTATCACGCGGTGCGACGACGTCGCCAACGGCATCGTGCAGGCCACCAGCGCCTTCCCGCTGAAGGTGCCGATGGTGATCCGGTTGACCGGCACCAATGAAAAAGAAGCGATGGAGATCCTCAAGAAGGCGGGGTATTCCGCCGGTACGGACATGGACGACGCCGTCAAAGCCGCCGTCGCGCAGGCCACGGGGAGGGCGGCGTGAGCGTCTTCATCAATAAGGACACCCGCCTCTTGGTTCAGGGGATCACCGGACGGGACGGGTCGTTCCACACGAAGCAGATGATCGCCTACGGGACGCAGGTCGTCGCCGGCGTCACGCCGGGGAAGGGCGGTCAGCGCTTCGAGGAGAAGGTCCCGGTCTTCAATACGGTCGCTGAAGCGGTGGCCGCCACGAAACCCAACGCCAGCGTGATCTACGTGCCCGCGGCACTCGCGGCGTCGGCCGTGTTCGAGGTCGCTGACGCCGGGATCCCCCTGATCATCTGCATTACCGAAGGGCTGGCCGTCCTCGACATGACCAAGGTCATGCCGTACATCCGCGAACGGGGCATCCGGCTCATCGGCCCCAACTGCCCTGGTCTGATTTCGCCCGGGCAGAGCAAAGTGGGCATCATCCCCGGCAACATCTGCACGCCCGGCAAGATCGGGGTGGTCTCGCGGTCCGGCACTTTGACCTACGAAATCATCCATCAGCTCACGGGGAACGCGCTCGGCCAGTCCTCCTGCGTAGGCATCGGGGGTGATCCGATCATCGGCACCAATTTCATCGACTGCCTCCAGGCGTTCGAGGGGGATCCGGCCACCGATGCGATCGTCATGATCGGAGAGATCGGCGGGACCGATGAGCAGCAGGCGGCCGAGTTCGTGAAGGCGAAGGTGAAGAAACCGGTGATCGGGTTCATCGCCGGTCAGACGGCCCCGCCGGGACGGCGGATGGGCCACGCCGGGGCCATCATCTCGGGAGCGTCCGGGACGGCCGCGGACAAGATGAAAGCGCTCGCGGATGCCGGCATCTCGGTCATGAAGCGGCCCGCGGACGTCGTGCCCCTCCTGCAGGAACGGATGTGAAGCTTCGGGACGTCCTGGTCCCGGCCCACGTGGCGGTGCCGCTGCAGGCGCGCACCGTCCGCGAGGCCACCCACCGCCTGGCCGAGCTGCTCATCCACGCCGGCGCGGTCGCCGATCCCGAGAAACTGCTCGCCGTGATCGACCAGGCCTGGCCCGAAGACATGGTGTCGGTGGGGGAGCACGCCTTTCTTCCCCATTTCCGCACCGACGCGGCCGTTCAACTCATCACCGCCATCGGTGTGGCACCCAGGCCGATCGCCTGGGAGAAGGACCCCAACCGCTCGGCCCGGGTGGTCATCCTGGTGATCGCACCCCCCAAAGAAGCCGCCTCCTATCTCCAGCTGGTCGGGGCCCTGGCGCGCGCACTCTCCGATCCCGACACCGTGGACGGACTCCTGGGGGCCAAGACTCCGGCGGACGTAATGTCGGTGGCCGGACTCGACGCGGTCGAGCTGACCGGGGATCTCACCGTCCGGGACGTCATGACGGAGCATGTGGTTACGATCGACCCCGAGCGGACCCTGGGCGAAGCCGCGCACCTCATGCTCGAAAACGACATCCGGGCACTGCCGGTGGTGAACGAGAGCGGGGCACTGGTCGGGGTCGTCACCCACAAGGAGCTGCTCAAGTTCCTCATTCCCGATTACGTCCAGCGGGCCAAGACCGGAGCCTTCCGGGCCCCGACGCGCAATCAGATCCTCAAGGGCACCACCGATCCGAAGCAGATCCTGGTCAAAGAAGCGATGGCGCGGACGGTCCTCTGCGTATCCCATGATCAGCGCCTCTCGGACGTCGCCAATCTGATGAACAACAAGGACGTGGACCGCTTTCCCGTGGTGCGGGAAGGCTCGGTGGTCGGCTTCCTGACTCGCGCCGACCTGATTCGGCGACTGCTCACCCCCTAGGAGATTCTCGAACTGTGTTGACCCTGGCGATCATCAAGCCTGACGCGGTAGCTGCCGGGAATGCCGGCAGCGTCCTCGCCCACCTCGAAAAGCAGGGATTCAAGGTCCGCGGGGCGCGGATGGTGCGGCTCTCGACCCCCCAGGCCGAGGCTTTTTACGCGGTCCACAAGGACCGGCCGTTCTTCCGGTCCCTGGTCACCTTCATGACTTCGGGGCCCTGCATCCCCCTCGCCCTGGAGCGAGAGGCGGCCGTGACGCACCTCCGGGACGTCATCGGTGCGACGGACCCCGCCGAGGCCAAGCCGGGCACGGTGCGGAAGCTCTTCGCCCAGTCGAAGGAGAGGAACGCGATTCACGCCTCCGATTCACCGGAAAATGCGGCCCGCGAAGTGGGATTCTTCTTCCCCGAGGGGGAATTAGCCGGGCTGTAGCAAGTTCGCTTGACGCAAGTGCCACAACGGTTTAGGTTCGCTGTCCATGCTGCAAGTCGACCCCAAAGAGCTCGCCTCGGGTCCGGTGGATACACCGGGGGAGATCGCGGGGGACGACCCCGCGCTCGCCGAGTTGGGCCTTCGGCTGGCGGCGCCGGTGCGGGTGGCTGGCCGCTTGCAGGAGGCCGGAGTCGGACGATTCTATTGGCAGGGGTCGTTCCGGACTGAAGTGTCGGGGGAGTGCCGGCGGTGTCTCGCCCCGGTGACGGTGCCGGTATCGGCCGCGATCGGGGCCCTTTTTTCACAAGAGGCCGACGCCGAGGACGATCCCGACTGTTACGCGGTGCCCCCAGACGCCAGCGTCATCGATCTGACCCCCGCGGTGCGTGAGGAACTCGCCCTCACCGCTCCCGCGTTTTTGGTGTGTCGCGAGGACTGCAAGGGGCTTTGCCCCCGCTGCGGTCGAGACCTGAACGCGGGACCGTGTGATTGTCCCCCCGTGACCGATCTCCGCTGGGCGGGGCTCGCCGGGCTGAAGGACAAGCTGTCCCAGTAACCCGAGCCTGAGAGGCGTATGGCTGTCCCGAAGCGCAGAACGTCCAAGCGCAAGAAGCGCGCGCGGCGCACGCATTACAAGGCCGCGATGCCCACGCTGCAGCCGTGTCCCAAGTGTGGAGACCTGCGGCAGCCGCACCGGGTCTGCCCGACCTGCGGTTATTACAACGGCGAGCAACGGGTCGAGGTCGAGGACGCCTGAAGTGATCCGGGTCGCGCTGGACGCCATGGGGAGTGACAATGCTCCCCAGGTCGAAATCGAGGGTGCCGCGCAGGCCCTGCGCGAGCTCCCGTCGACGTTCCGTGTCCAGCTGGTAGGCCGCACCGCCGACATCGAAGCCGGTCTCTCGAAGGCGGGCGTCACCGACCGTTCCCGTCTCGAGATCATCGAGGCGCCGGAGGTCGTCGGGATGGGGGAGAAGCCGCTGCAGGCCATCCGCGGCAAACCCAATTCGTCGATCGCGGTGGGACTCGGCCTGCAGAAAAAGAAGGCGTCGGACGCGTTCATCTCGGCCGGCAACACCGGTGCGGTGATGGCCGCGAGCACGCTGCTCCTGCGTCTCCACCCGGGCGTCGAGCGGCCCGCCATCGGCACCGTGTTCCCCACGGCGCAGCAGCCCGTGCTGCTCCTGGACGCGGGCGCCAACGTCGACTGCGACCCCCGGGAGCTCCTCGGCTTCGCCCATCTCGGCGCGGTCTACGCCCGCGACGTGCTCGGCCGCGCCCATCCCGCGGTCGGCCTGCTCAACATCGGCGAAGAGGACGAGAAGGGGAATGCGGTGGTGAAAGAAGCCCACCAGCTCTTCAAGTCGGCGACCAACTTCCAGTACCTCGGCAACGTGGAAGGCCGGGACATCCCGGCCGGCGAGTGCCGGGGCACGCCCCTCGACGTGGTGGTGTGCGACGGGTTCGTCGGAAACATCGTGCTCAAGTTTTACGAGTCCGCCGCCCGCGTGTTCGTCTCCCTGCTCAAGCACGAGATCCCCGACATCCTCAAGCGGCCGGAGATGGCGAAGGTGCTGAAGGTCCTCGACTACTCCACGTACGGCGGCGCCCCGCTGCTCGGCGTGAAGGGAGTCTCGATCATCTGCCACGGCTCGTCACAGCCCAAGGCGATCCGGAACGCGATCCGGGTCGCGGTGCAGATGGTCGAGAACGAGATGGACCGCCACATCGACGCCGAGCTGACGCAGGGCACCGGCAACGCCGTCGCATGAAGCGCCCCTTCTCTCAGCTCTCGGGCACCGGGAGCTACCTGCCCGCGCGGGTGATGACCAACGACGAATTCTCGAAGATCCTGGACACCTCGGATCAATGGATCCGGGAGCGTACGGGCATCCGGGAGCGTCGCGTCTCCACCAAGGAAGAAACCAACGCCTGCATGGGGAAGCAGGCGGCGGAAGTGGTGCTCAAGCAGAACGGACTCACGGCGCTGGACGTGGACGCCATCGTCTACGCCACCGCGTCCCCGGACCGGCTCCTGCCCTCCGCCGCCTGCGACGTCCAGGCCCTTCTGGGCGCCAGCAACGCCGCGGCCTTCGACGTCGGCGCCGCCTGCTCGGGATTCCTGTACGCCCTGAATACCGCCGACGGTCTCGTCGCGGCGGAACAGGCCGAGCGGGTGCTGGTCATCGCGTGTGAGAAGCTGACGAGCATCATGGATTGGACCGACCGCTCCACGGCCGTCCTCTTCGGGGATGGCGCCGGTGCCACCCTGGTCACGAAGAGCGACGGCAAGCGCGGGATTCTCTCGAACTACATGAAGTCGGACGGCACCCTGGCCAAGCTGCTCTACCGGCCCGGCGGTGGCGCGTCGCATCCGCCCAGCCCCGAGATGATCGCCGACCATTCCTACTTCATCCGCATGGCGGGACGCGAGGTGTACAAGGCCGCGGTCCTGTCCATGGCCGACGCCTGCGACCAGGCGCTCGAGCGGGCCGGCCTCACCGGAGCCGACCTCGATCTGCTGATCCCGCATCAGGCCAACATCCGCATCATCGAGTCCACGGCGAAGCACGCCGGCATCGCGATGGACAAGGTCTACGTGAACGTGGACCGCTTCGGGAACACGTCGGCCGCATCGGTCGCCATCGCGCTCGACGAAGCGGTCCGCACCGGCCGGCTCAAGCCCGGCATGACCGCGATGTTCGTCGCGTTCGGCGCCGGCTTCACCTGGGCGAGCATGGTCGTGAAGTGGTAAGCACCATCTGGCTCTGCCCGGGCCAGGGCGCGCAGAAAGTAGGGATGGGGAAGGATCTGGCAGAGCGGTTTCCAGCCGCGCGCCAGACCTTTCAGGCCATCGACGACGCGCTGGGGGTCGCGCTCTCGCAGCTCATGTTCGAGGGCCCCGAAGATCAGCTGACCGCCACTAGCAATGCGCAGCCCGCCATCCTCGCGCACTCCGCCGCGGTCTTCGCCGTGATCGGCTCGAAGGTGACGAGCGTCGCTGGTGCGGCCGGGCACTCGCTGGGCGAATACTCGGCCTACGTGACCACCGGCGCGCTCGCCGCACCCGACGCCGCGAAGCTCGTCCGCCGCCGGGGCGAGCTGATGCAGCAGGCGGGGGAAGCGCGTCCCGGCACCATGGCCGCCGTGCTCGGCCTCGCCACCGCCGATGTGGAAGCCGCGTGCAAGGAGGCCTCCCAGGCCGGCTCGATCGCCGTCGCCGCGAATCTGAATGGCCCCGACCAGACCGTGATCTCCGGGGACCCCGAGGCGATCGAGCGTGCCGGCGCCATCTGCAAGACGAAAGGCGCCAAGCGCGTCCTCCCGCTGAAGGTGTCCGGTGCGTTTCACTCGCCCCTCATGGCGCCCGCCGCCGACAAGTTCCGGCTCGCGCTGGACAGGGCGCCCTTCTCGGATCCGAAGTCTCCGGTGGTCGCGAACGCCACGGCGGAGGCGGTGCGGGACGCGGCGCGGGCGCGCCGGCTGCTCACCGATCAGCTCACGGCGCCCGTGCGCTGGGTGGCGTGCATGGAGAAGGCCGCGGGCCTCGCCGCGGGCCCGCGGTTTCTGGAAATCGGCCCGGGTGCCGTCCTCGCGGGGCTGCTCAAGCGCATTGTGCCGGGCGCTCCGGTCACGAGCCTGGGAACCGCGGATGAGGTGACGAAGTTCATGGAGGCGGCCTGAAGATCGAACGGGTCGCACTGGTGACCGGCGGCACGCGCGGCATCGGGCAGGCCATCGCCAAGGCCCTGGTGGGCGCCAGCGCCAAGGTCGCGATCTGCGGCCGGGACGCCGCCAAGGCGGAAGCGGCGGCAGCGGGATTGGGCGGCGGAGCCAGGGGCTACGCGTGTGATGTCGCCGACCAGACGCAGGTCGAGCGGCTCATCGAAGCGGTGGAAAAGGATCTCGGCCCCATCGACGTGCTGGTGAACAACGCGGGGATCACGAAAGACAACCTGTTGTTCCGGATCGGCGTCGACGACTGGGATACCGTGCTGGACACGAACCTCAAAGCCGCGTTTTTGCTCACGAAGCTCACGGCCCGGGGGATGATCAAGCGCCGTTGGGGGCGGATCATCAACATCTCGAGCGTGGTGGGACTGACGGGCAACAAGGGGCAGGCGAATTACGCGGCCTCCAAAGCCGGTCTGATTGGTTTCACCAAGAGCGTGGCGAAGGAACTGGCGTCCCGTAACGTTCTGGTGAATGCAGTTGCACCAGGGTACATCGCGACCGAGATGACGGAAGCCATCTCGGACGAGATGAAGCAGGCCCTCCAGGCGGCTATTCCGCTCGGACGGCTGGGGCAGGGCGAAGATATCGCACACGCCGTGCTCTTTCTCGCTTCCGACCTGGCGAGCTACATTACAGGACAGGTGTTGGTCGTCGACGGCGGGATGGTAATGTGATCCCGCGAGAGTCCACCCCTCTGCACTAGGATCAACCATGGCCATGGACATGAAGCAGCTGGAAGAGAAGGTCAAAGACATCATTGTGGAGGAGCTCGGCGTCGAACGGGACAAGCTCACCAACAATGCCAGCTTCATGGAGGACCTGGGCGCCGACAGCCTGGACACGGTCGAGCTCGTGATGGCCTTCGAAAAGGAATTCGACATCGATATTCCGGACGAAGAGGCCGAAAAGCTGAAGACCGTTGGTGCCGCGATGCAGTATCTCCACGAGAAGATGGGGAAGTAAGTGCGGCGACGCGTGGCGGTCACGGGCCTCGGGCTCGTGACGCCGCTGGGCAACACCGCGGCGGAGACGTGGGACGCGCTGGTGGCCGGAAAGTCCGGCGCCGGCTCCATCACGCGCTTCGATCCCGCGCTCCTGCCCGTCAAGTTCGCCTGCGAGGTGAAGCATTGGGATCCGTCGCTCTACCTCGAGAAAAAAGAGGCGCGGCGGTACGACCTCTTCGCACAATTCGCGATGGGCGCCGCCGTGCAGGCCGTGAAGGACTCCTGCCTGGCAGAGCGCTGGAAGGATCTGGACCTCCGCCGCGTCGGCGTGATCATCGGGACCGGCACCGGCGGGATCGCGACCTTCGAAGAGCAATGTCGGATCTACCTCGAGAAGGGACCCTCCCGCGTGTCGCCCTTCTTCGTGCCCATGTTCATGGGGAACGTCGCGTCGGCCGTGGTCTCCATGCGGTATGGCGCGAAGGGGCCGAACTACTGCACCGTCTCCGCGTGCGCGACGTCCGCGCACTCCCTGGGTGACGCCTGCCGCCTCATCCAGCACAACGAGGCGGACATCATGATCTCCGGCGGCTCCGAGGCGGCCATCACGCCCCTCGCCGTCGCGAGCTTCGCGAACATGAAGGCACTTTCCGAGCGCAACGACGACCCCACGACCGCCAGCCGGCCGTTCGACAAGGACCGCGACGGTTTCGTGATGGGGGACGGCGCGGCGTGCGTGATCCTGGAGGAATGGGAGCACGCGAAGGCCCGCGGCGCGAATATCTACGCCGAGATGGTCGGCTACGGCATGACGGCCGACGCCTACCACATCACGGCGCCCTCCCCGGACGGGGAAGGTGCGCAACGGGCGATGCAGCTCTGCATGCAGGACGGGGGCATCAAGCCCGAGCAGGTGGGCTACATCAACGCGCACGGCACTTCAACGCCGCATGGCGACGCGGCCGAGACCGCCGCCG
>DATBBZ010000300.1:0-11631 GCA_036270745.1 Gemmatimonadales bacterium
CGAACGTATTCCCGGTCTCCTCGAACGGCACCCAACCGGCGACCGCCGCCCCCACACCGACACTCGCTGCCGCCGCGGCTCCGGCACCCCCGGTGCCCATGCCGCCTCCCGCGCCGATTCCGATGGCCGCACCGGCACCGCCGCCTGCGGCTCCCGTGTTCACGCCCGCGCCCCCGGCCCCTCAGCCGCCCGCGTTCGCAGCTCCGCCCCGGCCGCCGTTTGCGCCGCCCCCCCCCCTCCCACCCCCGGTCGCGCCTGTGCGTCCGCCGGTGGCTCCGCCGATGATGGCTCCGCCGGCGCGGTCGCCCATTGCGGTGCCCCCAACGGCTCCGCGGATGCCTGCTGCCCCCGTGATGCCGGTCGCCCCGCCTGTGGCCGCCCCCGCCGCGCCCGTCATGCGCCCGGCCGCGCCACCGCCTCCGCCGGCTCCACCGGCTCCGGCAGCGCCCGCGACTCCCTCCGCGCCTTCGGCACCCGCCCTCGGTGCGGAACGGAAGACCGGGCCGCTGCGCCCCGTGAATCCGTTCATGGTACAGGATCCGAAGCAGAAGGCGCGGCGCTTGGCGCGCGCCCTCATCTCGGACATGCTCGTGTATCACCCCGACAAGCGCATGCAGGGCACCCGCGACGGGACGCTCCCGCAGCTCTTCAAGGACGAGATCGAGAAGAGCTGGCTTGAGTATGTCGAGCAGGTGGGGCAGGAGATGGCGTCGTCCACGCCGTTCTGGACCGATGCCTTGAACGAGCTGCTCGCCGGGGGCAAGAAGGTCTTCTAAACGGCTGGAAATTCACCGTCTAACTCCTCATATTCCTGTCAGTTAGAGCCGTTCCCGCCGCTGGGGAACGGCTTACGTCTATTCCGTTACGGCAAGAGAGACCTACGTGCCCTTGGTAGACCGGTTTTCCGAATTCCAGGAGCGTCTGGCGAAGCTCCGGAGCTTTCTTTGACGTCGACGGCAAGACCAAGCGCCTGGCCGAGCTGGAGCAGGCGATGGCCGAAGGCGCCATCTGGTCCGACCAGGAGCGCGCAAAGAAGGTCGTAGAAGAGGTCAAGATGCTGAAGCGGTGGCTCGAGCCCTACCACGCCCTGAAAAAGCGCGTGGATGAGGGCCGGGAGCTGGCCGAGCTGCTCGAGTCCGAGTCGACCGTAGACCTCGAAATGCAGCGTTCGCTGGAAGCAGAGGCCGACGCGGCGGGCCGGGCGCTCGAGGCCATCGAGCTCCAGCACATGCTGCGTGGTCCCGACGACCGCCGGGACGCCCTCCTCACCATCCACCCCGGCGCCGGAGGCACGGAATCCCAGGACTGGGCCGAAATGCTCATGCGGATGTACACGCGGTGGGCCGAGCGGAAAGGCTTCGAGGTCGAGGTGCTGGATGTCCTCGAGGGGGAGGAAGCCGGCATCAAGTCCGTCGAAATCGAAGTCCGTGGCGACTATGCGTTCGGCCTGCTGCGGGCCGAGCGCGGTGTGCACCGGCTGGTCCGGATTTCCCCCTTCGATGCCCAGGCCCGGCGGCACACCTCCTTCGCGTCGGTTTTCGTCTACCCGGTGGTAGAAGACGACATCGAGATCGAAATCCGCGAGGAGGACCTTCGGATCGACGTCTTCCGCGCGTCCGGCAAAGGCGGCCAGCATGTCAACAAGACGAGCTCCGCGGTGCGGATCACCCACAATCCGTCGGGGATCGTGGTCGCCTGCCAGAACGAGCGTTCGCAGTTCAAGAACAAGGCGACGGCGCTCAAGATGCTGAAGGCGCGCCTCTACGAGAAAGCCGTCGAGGAGCAGGAGGCGAAGAAAGCGGAAGTCGACAAGCAGAAGCTCGACAACGCGTGGGGCAACCAGATCCGGTCGTATGTCTTCCAGCCCTACACCATGGTGAACGATCACCGCACCGAGCTGAAGATCGGCGACGTGCAGAAGGTGATGGACGGAGACTTGGATCAGTTCATCGAGGCGTTCCTGAAGCAGCAGGCGGGGCGGGCGGCATGACGACGTTCGTCGAAGCGGCCCGCCGCGACAAGCTCGAGGAGCTCGCCCGCCGGGGCGTGCCCGCGTTCGCCTACCGCTTCGACCGGAGCGGGCTGGCCCAACCGGCGGTGCAGGGGTTCAAGGACGGCGACGCCACCGTGCACCGGCTCGCCGGACGGCTCGTCCTCATGCGGGGCATGGGCAAGACCACTTTCGCCCACCTCGAAGACGCGTCGGGGAAAATCCAGCTCTACTTCAAGTCCGATCTCCTCGGCGTCCACTACGAGATCCTGAAGCTCCTGGATCTCGGCGACGTCGTTGGTGTGGCGGGACCGCTGTTCACCACCAAGACTGGTGAAGTCACGCTCCGGGTCGAGGCACTGACGCTCCTCGCCAAGTCACTCCGGCCGCTGCCGTTGGGAAAAGAGGACGCGCAGGGCGTGCGCCACGGAGAGCTCACGGATCCCGAGCTCCGCGCGCGTCAGCGGTACGCGGACCTCGCGGCGCACCCGGACACCCGGATGGTGTTTCACACCCGGGCGCGCGTGGTGAGCTACATCCGGCGGTTTCTGGATGGACGCGGATACCTCGAAGTCGAGACACCGGTGCTGCAGCCCCTGTACGGCGGCGCGGCCGCCACGCCGTTCACCACGTTCTACGAGGCACTCGACGCGACGTTCTATCTCCGCATCGCGGACGAGCTCTATCTCAAGCGGTGCATCGTCGGCGGCCTCGAAAAGGTGTATGAGATCGGGCATGACTTCCGGAACGAGGGCGTCGACCGGTGGCACAATCCCGAATTCACCATGGCCGAGTGGTATGAGGCGTACGCTGACTACGAGGACATGCTGCACCTGACCGAGGGCCTGGTCGCCGGCCTGGCCGCGGAGCTGGGGCGCGAAACTCTGGCCCAGCGCCCGTTCGCGCGCCGGGACTTCTTCGACCTGGTCAAGGAAACCGCCGGGGTCGATCTGGCCACGGCGAACGATGCCACGCTCCGGGAGGCCTTGACGCGCAAGGGCGTCACCGACGCCGATCAGTACGCGGGAGCCAGGCTCATGGACGAGGTGTTCAAGACGTTCGCCGAGCCGACACTGATCCAGCCCACGTTCGTCATGAACCATCCCGTGGCGCTGTCGCCCCTGGCCAAGCGGAAGCGCGGGGACGAGACCCGCGTGGAGCGGTGGGAGCTGTTCATCCAGGGTCGGGAGATCGCCAACGCGTTCTCCGAGCTGAATGACCCCGACGAGCAGCGCCGCCGCTTCGAGGAGCAGACGCGGTTCCGCGAACAGGGAGATGCCGAAGCGCACCGGATCGACGAGGACTACCTGCGCGCCCTCGAGTACGGCATGCCGCCGACCGGGGGCGTGGGGCTGGGCATCGACCGGCTGGTCATGCTCCTCACGAACCGGACCAACATCCGGGACGTGATCCTCTTCCCCATGCTGCGCCCCGAATGATCGGCCGCCTGGAGCTCCGCCTCGCACTCCGGTACCTGACCAGCCGCCGCTCGTCGGGCCTCCTGTCGTTCATCACCGTGATCGCCGTCGGCGGGGTCTTCGTCGGCGTCGCGGCCCTGGTCATCGTGCTCGGCGTGATGAACGGCCTCCAGTCGGACCTCAGAGACAAGATTCTCGTGGCGAGCCCGCACGTTCGGGTACTCACGTACGGCGAGGGGCTGCGCCTCGACGATTGGCGCCGGGTGCTCGATTCCGTCCGCACCACCAAAGGCGTCGCCGCGGCCGCACCGTTCGTCATGACCCAGGCGGGAATCACCACGGGGCATGACTACGCGGAAGGCGTGGTCGTGTTCGGCATCGAGCCGGACACCGGGATGCGGGCCGTCACCACGCTCCCCGAGCATTTCATCAAGGGAGACCTGCACTTCCGGACCACCCGGCCCGACGTGGAGGGTGGCGTCGCCCTGGGGACTCGGCTCGCCGGGAAGCTCTCCGTCTACGTGGGGGACGTGGTCACGCTCGTGTCCTTCACCGGCCGCTCGAGTTTCAGCGCCTCGGCGGGCACGTTCGTGCCGCAGTATCACCGGTACGAAGTCACCGGGATATTCGACACCGGGATGTACATCTACGACGACAGTTACGTCGTCCTGAGCCGGCCGGTCGCGCAGCGCCTGGCGGGGCTCGACACGGCCGTGACAGGCATCGAGGTGCGCCTCGCCGATCCCTGGAACGCCAATGCCTTCGCCTCCAGGCTCGAGACACACCTCGGGTATCCCTACCGGGCGGTGGACTGGCAGAGCCAGAACCAGGCCCTCTTTTCCGCCTTGAAACTCGAGAAACTCGCGATGGCCTTCGTGGTGTTTCTCATTTGTGTGGTGGCGGCATTCAACGTGGTAGGGATGCTGACGATGGTGGTACGGGACAAGACGAGAGAGATCGGGATTCTCCTGGCGATGGGGCTGAAGCGCGCCAGCATCCGGCGGGTGTTCCTCGCACAGGGCGTGATCATCGGCCTCACCGGCACGGTGATGGGAGCCGTCACCGGGGCCGTCGTCGGGGCCATGGTCAACAACGGACGCTGGATCCCCATCGACCCGTCGATCTATTTCGTCGATCACCTGCCCGTGCACACCCAGCCCCTCGATATTCTGGCGGTCGTGGCGGCGAGTCTCCTCGTGGCCACGCTGGCGCCCCTGTACCCGGCGTTCCGCGCGGGCGATCTGGATCCCGTCACCGCAATCCGGTACGAATGAACGGGCTCCTCGAGTCGCGCGGTCTGCGCAAGGTCTTCGCCGGCGGTGACGGGCAGCCGCTCGAGGTCCTGCGCGGCGTCGATATGGAGGTCCGCCGCGGCGAGCTGATCGCCATCGTCGGGTCGTCGGGAGCGGGGAAGAGCACCTTGCTGCACCTCCTGGGCGCGCTCGACCGTCCGACGTCGGGCGACATCTGGCTCGAGGGCTCGCGCTACGCGGACCTCGACGCCAACGCCCTATCCGATTTGCGAAACCGGCGCATCGGGTTCGTCTTCCAGTTCCACCATCTGCTCCGCGAATTCTCCGCGCTCGAAAACGTGATGATGCCCCTGCTCATCGCGGGCGCCACCGATCGCCAGGCGCGGTCCCGCGCCGAAGAGCGCTTGTCCACCGTGGGGCTCGCGGGGCGAATGAGTCACCGGCCCGCGGAGCTGTCGGGCGGGGAGCAGCAGCGCTGCGCCGTGGCGCGCGCCCTGGTGCGCGATCCCGCACTGGTGCTCGCCGACGAGCCCTCCGGCAACCTGGATCACGCGAACGCGGAGGTCCTGCACGAGACGTTCTTCCGTCTGGCGCGCGACTTCGAGACTGCCGTGGTGGTGGTGACGCACAACCGGCAGCTCGCCGCCCGCGCCGACCGCATCCTCTGGCTCGAGGACGGCCGTCTGGGGCAGGTGCCGTCGGTGGAGGCGATCCCTTGATGCTCTGCGATCACTGCAAAGAGCGGGATGCCGTCATCAATCTGACGCAGGTGGAGCACGATTCGAAGGTCACGCTCCATCTCTGCGAGCAGTGCGCCGCCGAAAAGGGTGTCGAGACCGGTGCGGCCGCCCTCAAGTCGCCCCTCGGCGGCTTCATCATGGCGATGGGGAAGACCGCGGGCTCGCTCCTCCCCGCGACGGTGGACGGAACGCCGTGCCCCAACTGCGGCGGGACCCTGCGGGATTTCCGGGAGACCGGCAAGCTGGGCTGCGCGGAATGCTACGTGGCATTCGAGGTCCACCTGCGCGATCTCCTGCGCCGCCTCCACGGCTCGAGCCAGCATGTCGGCGAGCGCTACCACCAGCCCGGGGCAGAGGACACGGACGCGGACCCGGCGCGCCGGCTCCTCGACCTGCGTCATCGGCTCCGGCAGGCGGTGGATACCGAGAACTTCGAGCTGGCCGCCGAGCTGCGGGACCGGATTCGGGTACTCGAATGATGGACCTGTCACTCCTCCCCGATGGCGGTCTGGGCTGGCTCGATGCGTCGGGCCCGAACAGCCAGATCGTGCTGTCCACACGGATCCGCCTGGCCCGCAACCTGGCGGGGCACACCTTCTCCCAGCGCTCCAGCGACGACGAGCGGCTGGCGGTGCTGGACCGCCTGCTCGAAGCCGCGGGGGCCAGCGAGCGGCTCAAGCGGTCGGTGTCCTTCCGCCTGGACGCCCTGGAACGGGGGGACCGGCAACTCCTGCACGAACGGCACCTGGTCAGCAAGGAACTAGCGGGCCTGGACCAGGATACGCGCCCCCGTCCCGGCGCGGCACTGGTGGCCCAGTCGCCGGTGGGCGTGATGGTCAACGAGGAGGACCATCTCAGGCTCCAGGGGATGTGGTCAGGTTTCGCTCTGGATGACGCGTATGCCCAACTGGAATCGGTAGATGCGGACCTGGGACGGCTGCTTCCCTTCGCGTTTCACCCGGAGTTTGGCTATCTTACCTCCTGCCCCACCAACGCCGGTACCGGGCTCCGCGCCAGTGTGCTTATCCACTTGCCGGGCCTCGTCTTGACCAAGGAAATCGGCAAGGTGTTGCAGGGGCTCGCACAGGTCGGCTTGACCTTTCGGGGCCTGTACGGGGAAGGCAGTGAGGTGGTCGGCAATTTCTTCCAGCTGTCGAACCAGACCACGCTGGGGAAAACCGAAGCGGAGCTTCTGGATCACCTGGGCAAGATCGTCCGGCAGGTGATCGAGTACGAGGGGCAGGCCCGTCAGATGCTGCTCCGGACCGCACCGGACGAGGTGGCCGACAAGACTTGGCGTGCCTATGGGCTTCTCAAGCACGCGCGGCGGCTCACCTTTGAGGAAGCGATGAACTTGCTGAGCGGCGTGCGGCTCGGTGTCGGTCTCGACCTGATCCCGGGCTTGAGTGTATACACGCTCAACAAGCTCCTGATATACACGCAGCCCGCACATCTCGCGGCGCTCGAGGGCCGGACCGGCGGCGATCCCGAGCTGCCGACGGTGCGTGCCACATACGTCCGGCGGTTGCTGGAGTCCGAATCCCCCTGAGGGTGATGAGGCGATGAACGGTTACAACTTCACGGATCGGGTGCGGAAGGTCCTGCAGATGGCTCGGGAAGAAGCCGCGCGTCTGCACCACGAGTACGTCGGTACCGAGCACATCCTGCTGGGACTCATTCGCGAGGGCGAAGGCGTCGCGGCGGCGGTGCTCACTAACCTGAACGTGGATCTGGACGAGATTCAGCAGAAGATCGAAGAAACGGTGAAGAAGGGGAAAGCGGCAGCCGCCGCCGGACCCGACCTGCCGTATACGTCCCGCGCCAAGAAAGTCCTCGAGTTGGCCATGGCGGAGGCGCGCGATCTCAACCACTCCTACGTGGGCACTGAGCACCTCCTGCTCGGACTCCTGCGCGAGGAGAAGGGGATTGCGGCCCAGGTGCTCACCGACGCCGGCGTGAACCTCGAGCAGGCCAAGGCCGAGACGCTCCGGCTCCTGGGCAGTGAGATGCCGGCGGCGCCGGCCGGGGGCGCGCCCACGGGGCAGCCCGCCAGCCCCAAGAGCGAGAAAAAGTCCAAGACGCCGGCGCTCGATCATTTCTGCCGCGACCTGACCCAGCTCGCCAACGAAGGCGCCCTGGATCCCACCATCGGCCGCCAGAAGGAAATCGAGCGGGTGATGGAGATCCTGTCGCGCCGGAAGAAGAACAATCCCGTCCTGATCGGCGAGCCGGGCGTGGGCAAGACCGCCATCGTGGAGGGGCTCGCCCAGCTCATCGCCGGGGGGCAGTGCCCCGACGCGCTCAAGGATCACCGGGTGCTTTCGCTCGACATGGCCGCCGTGATCGCCGGCACCAAGTACCGGGGCCAGTTCGAGGAGCGCCTCAAGGCGGTCATCAACGAGATCGCCCAGAACAAAAGCATCATCCTCTTCATCGACGAGCTGCATACCCTCGTCGGCGCGGGCGCGGCCGAAGGGGCGGTGGACGCCTCGAACATGCTGAAGCCGGCCCTTGCCCGCGGGGAGCTGCAGTGCGTGGGCGCGTCGACCCTGAACGAGTACCGCAAGTACATCGAGAAGGATGGCGCGCTCGAGCGCCGCTTCCAGACCGTGATCGTCGATCCGCCGACGGTGGACGAGACCATCGAGATCCTGAAGGGGCTCCGGAAGCGGTACGAGGATCATCACCGGGTCATCATCCCCGACGACACGCTCGCGTCCGCGGCGCGCCTCTCGGAGCGCTACATCACGGACCGGTTCCTGCCCGACAAGGCCATCGACGTGATCGACGAGGCCGGGGCCCGCGCGCGCCTGGCGACCCAGGTGCCGCCCCCGGAAGCCGCGGCCCTCAAGGAACGCCTGGAGAAGATCAACACGGAGAAGGAAGGCGCGGTCCGCGACCAGAACTTCGAGCGGGCCGCGAGTCTCCGGGATCAGGAGCGGGAGCTCCAGATGGAGATCCGCCGGAAACAGGAAGAGTGGGAGAAGGAGCGCCAGACCCGCCGGCCGACGATCGACGAAGAGAACATCGCCTTCATCGTCTCCCGCTGGACCGGCATTCCGGTCACCCGCCTGCAGGAAGCGGAGACCGCCCGGCTGCTCCGCATGGAAGACGAAGTGCACACGTCGGTGGTGGGGCAGAACGAAGCCATCGAGGTCATCGCCCGCGCCATCCGGCGGTCCCGCGCCGGCCTCAAGGATCCGAAGCGGCCCATCGGCTCCTTCATCTTCTCCGGCCCCACCGGGGTGGGGAAGACCGAGCTCGCCCGGGCCCTGGCCAAGTTCCTGTTCGCCGACGCCAGCGCCCTGATCCGCGTCGACATGTCCGAGTACATGGAGAAGTTCTCGGTGAGCCGCCTGATCGGCGCGCCGCCGGGATACGTGGGGTACGAGGACTCGGGCACGCTGACCAAGGCCGTGCGCCGCAAGCCCTACGCGGTGGTGCTGCTCGACGAGATCGAGAAGGCGCACCCCGACGTGTTCAACATCCTGCTCCAGGTCCTCGATGAAGGACACCTCACCGACAACTACGGGCGGGTCATCGACTTCAAGAACACGGTCGTGATCATGACCTCGAACGTCGGTGCCCGGGACATGGTCAAGGGCAAGAGCCTGGGCTTCGCGCAGCCGGACACCGAGACGTCGTTCGCCCGGATGGCCGAGAAGGTGAAGGAAGAGATCAACAAGGTCTTCAACCCGGAGTTCCTCAACCGGCTCGACGACGTCATCGTGTTCCACCCGCTCAACCGGCAGCATATCGCGCAGATCGTGACGATCCTCCTGAAGGACGTGCAGAATCGTCTGGGCGACGAGGAGCTGACGCTCCGGCTCACCGAAGCCGCCTCCAACTTCCTGGTAGACCACGGGTACGACGAGCACTACGGCGCCCGGCCGCTGAAGCGGGCCATCCAGCGTTTCGTCGAGGATCCGCTGTCGGAGAAGATTCTGATCGGCGAGTTCGCGCGGGGAGACGAGATCGAAGTCGACGTGGCGCCCGACAAGGAGCGCCTCGCATTCCGCGCCCTCTCCGGCTCGAAGGCGTGATCCGCCGGATCTCCCTCGGCGCCGTCTGCAGTCTCCTCTGCCTGCTCCCTCAGGTCGCGAGCGGGCAGGGGGCGCAGATTACCCCCGATTCCATCGCCATCGTCGGGATCAAGCGTGTCACCCGGCCCACGGTGCTGTCCACGTCCGGGTTCGCTGTCGGGCGGGTCATCGGCTACCGGGATGTCCAGCACGCGCTCGACGCCCTCTACGCGTCGGGACAGTTCCAGGACGTCCGGGTCGACGCCGACACCACCGGCGGTCGCGCCATCCTGTTGATCACGGTCCGCGAGCGCCCCATCCTCATCAAGTGGACCGTCAAGGGCACCGACAAGATCTCGGAACGCTCGGTCCGAGAACGCGTGACCCTCTTCGAAGGCCGGCCCCTCGACCCGGCCGCGGTGGCCCGGTCCGCGGCCCGGATCGATTCGCTCTATCGCGGGGACGGCTACTATCTCGCGTCCGCAACGCCCAAGTGGATCTACGAGGCGGATTCGTCCCGGGCCCGCATCGTCTTCGAGATCGACGAAGGGCGGCGCGTCGCCATCGCGCGGGTGAACTTCGAGGGGAACCACGCCTTCACGGCCCAGGCCCTCGTGGACCAGATGGGCTCCAAACCCGAGGGCTTCTTCTTCTGGCGGAACGGCGACTACGACGAAGACGATCTCCAGAAGGACCTGACCCAGCGGCTCCCTGATTTCTACGGCGCCCGGGGCTACGTCGATTTCCAGGTGCTGGGCGACACCCTCATCGTGGACGACACCACCGGGAAGGCGACCCTGGTGGTGCGGGTCAGCGAGGGACGGCCGTACAAGATCGGGACCTTCGAAATCGCCGGAAACCGG
Source organism: Gemmatimonadales bacterium (assembly GCA_036270745.1). Taxonomy (GTDB): domain Bacteria; phylum Gemmatimonadota; class Gemmatimonadetes; order Gemmatimonadales; family GWC2-71-9; genus 40CM-2-70-7. The sequence goes on from DATBBZ010000300.1 coordinate 10,287, forward strand.
CATTTCACATCGGAGGACCTGCAGGGGCTCTATCCGTTCTCCTCAGACCGGCGGACGGGACTGCTCGGGCTCGGGGGAACCGAGCACGGCGCGGCGTATTTCAATCAAGCCAAATGGGATGACGCCACGAACAAGGTCTACACGGCGTACCGCAACGAAGGGTACCTCTACGTCCAGATCCAGAATGACGTGGTGCGGCGGGTGGAGCGGGACGGAACGCCGGTGGTGGACCTGCGCTGGTTCGTCCAGGAGCACCAGCCGGCCATCGTCAACAAGATCGACATCGTCGGCAACGACGTCACCCACGAGTCGGTCATCCGCGACGCCATCGAGATGATTCCGGGCGACGTCTTCCGGCAGGGTGCCCTCCTCGCCTCGTATCAGAACGTCTCCAACCTGGGCTTCTTCCAGCAGCCGCTCCCCATTCCGGACACGCGCCCCGCGAACGATCAGGGAGACGTGGACGTCATCTTCCGGGTCGAGGAGAAGCGCACCGGGAACGTGAATTTCGGCGCGTCTGTCGGGCAGGGCACGGGGCTCGGCGGGTTCATCGGCCTGGACGAGCCGAATCTCTTCGGGCGGGGGAAGCGCGGCCATTTCCAGTGGCAGTTCGGCCAGAACATCACCGACTTCGACATCTCCTACACCGATCCCGCGATCAACATGTCGACGATCTCCGGGACGCTCGACCTGCACGATTCCCGGTACCGGTACACCATCGCCGATCTGGGCCAGCTTCGCCGCCAGGGCGGGTCCCTCCAATTCGGCTTCCCGCTCCTGGGGCTCCGCTCACACACTCGGCTCTTCGTGTCGTACAGTTTGGACGACCAGAGCTTCATCGGCTCGGCCCTGAATCCGGCGTTCGGATCGACCTTCGGGTGCAACAACTGCCTCCGGTCCACGATCGGCACGTCCATCTTGCGCGACACGCGGGTGGAGCTGCCGTTCCCGACCGGCGGCACCATGACATCGGTGGGCATTTCGCAGAGCGGCGGCCCCCTCGGCGGCACCGGGAACTTCCAGCGCATCGATATCGAGTCGCACTGGTATGCGCCCTTGGGCACGCTGGGCGGCAAGGGCGCCGGGGTGAACCCGCCGAAGTTCGTCCTCGGCCTTTCGACCCGCTCCGGGTTCGTGTTCGGGAATTCGCCGTTCTTCGATCAGCTCTTCACCATGGGCGGGACGCAATTCGGAATCCCGTTGCGCGGCTACGACGAGTTCTCCATCACGCCCAAGGGCTATGACCCCAACGCGGCCACCGGGCAGGCGAGCGCGACGGCGTTCGGCAACGCGTTCTTCTTGATGAGCGCGGAAATCGGATTGCGGCTGTCGCAGGCCTTCTACG
>DATBBZ010000301.1:0-3665 GCA_036270745.1 Gemmatimonadales bacterium
CGGGCCAGTACCTCTCGGGCGAAAAGCGCATCGGTGTTCCCTCGGTCCGCCGGCCTGCGGGACCGCGGTGGCTAACGGTTCGCGGTGCCCGCCTGCACAACCTCGACGGCGTGGACGTCCGCATACCGCTCGGCACCCTCACGGTCGTTACCGGCGTCTCGGGATCGGGGAAATCCACCCTGGTGCACGACGTCATCTACCGGCAACTCGAGTCCCGCATCAAAGGTGGGCACAGCGCCAAGGAGCATCTCGGCGAGGTGGTCGGCGACGTCCGGGGTTTGACGGGATGGGAAGGCATCTCGGACGTGGTACTGGTGGACCAAAGCCCGATCGGCCGCACGCCCCGCTCCAATCCGGTCACCTACGTCAAGGCCTTCGATGACCTCCGGGCCCTCTACGCGTCGACACCCCTGGCCCACGAGCGGGGATACACGCCCAGCACGTTTTCCTTCAATGTGGCGGGCGGGCGTTGCGACGCCTGCGAAGGCGCGGGGCACGTGCAGATCGAGATGGTCTTCCTCGCCGACGTCTTCGTCCCCTGCGAGATCTGCGGTGGCCGCCGGTACAAGCGCGAGATCCTGGACGTCAAAGTGGACGGCCGCTCCATCCACGACACCCTGCAGCTCACGGTGGATCAGGCGCTGGCGATCTTTCACCGGCAGGGAGGTCTGGCCCGGACCCTCTGGCATCTCCAGCAGGTAGGCCTCGGGTACCTGCGGCTCGGCCAGCCGGCGACCACATTGTCGGGGGGCGAGGCCCAGCGGCTGAAGATCGCGCGGGAGCTGTCGTCGGCCGGTGCACGGTCCCGGACGGGCCGGAAGCTTTACATTCTGGACGAGCCGACCACCGGGCTGCACCTCGACGACGTCCGCACCCTCTGCCGGGTGCTCGATCGCCTCGTGGACGCCGGGCACACCGTGCTGGTCATCGAACACCATCTGGATGTCATCAAGCGCGCCGACTGGGTGATCGACCTGGGACCCGGGGCCGGTGCCGAGGGAGGACGCGTGGTCGCAGAGGGGGAGCCGGAGGCCATCGCGAAGGCGCGGGGCTCGGTGACCGGCCGCTACCTGCGGGGGGGATCGTGACGCGCCGCCAGGCGGATCTCCTCCTGGTGTTCACCTGCGCGATCTGGGGACTCTCGTTTCCCACGGTGAAGGTGGCGCTCGCGGACGCAACGCCGCTCGCCTTTGTGGCGATCCGCTTCTTCCTCGGCGCCCTCATCCTCATTCCCGGCACCCGACTCCTGCCCCTCCCGTCGCGCCGCGAGTTGCTCGCCGGCCTCCTGCTCGGCGCCCTGCTCGGCGTCGGGTTCGCGACCCAGGCCGTCGGCCTGGAGTACACGACTGCGTCGCGGTCGGCATTCATTGTGGCCCTGTCCTCGGTGCTGGCACCCCTCGTCGCCTTCTTCGTGATGCGGGAGCGGCTTTCGCTGTGGACGCTCGCCGCGCTCGGGTTGGCGACCGCCGGGATCTACTTCCTCACGGATCCGGGAGCAGGCGGATTGAATCGTGGAGACTGGTGGACGATGCTCACCGCCTTCGTGTTCGGTGCGCAGATCGTCGCCGTGCACGAGCTCGGCCTGCGCTTCGATATCCGCCGCCTGGTCCTCATCGAGATCGTCGTGGTGGCTCTCGGCGTCGGGATCGCAGCGCCCCTGCTCGAGCCGGTCCGGTTCGCAGTGACGACGCGCTCCATGCTCGCCCTGCTCTATTGCGGCGTCGCGGCCACCGCGGTCGCGCTCCTGCTGCAGATGCGGGCCCAGAAGGAGTTGTCCTCGGGCCGGGCTGCCCTGCTCTTCTGCACCGAGCCCGTCTTTGCGAGCCTGGCGAGCTGGCTCTGGCTGGGGGAGCGACTCTCCCTGATGCAGTGGGCCGGGGGGGCGATGATCGTCGTGGGGATGCTCGTGGCGGAGCCCAAGGAAGCCGTCAGTTGAAGTCGCCTGCCCGGCAGGTGATATTTCGCGTCCTTCCCGAGTAGCTCAGTCGGTAGAGCAGCCGGCTGTTAACCGGCGGGTCGGGGGTTCGAGTCCCTCCTCGGGAGCTAAGACGGTAATGCCGAAGGCCTTTCCGGGCAGCACTGGAAAGGGAGGCCGTGGGAGCCTAGAATCGATCCCATGCCGCGCAAGCCCAAGGCGCGCCCCAAGACGCCACCGGAAGGCAACCTCCGGGAGGCCGTCTCCCTCCTCACCGCGACGCTCGAATCCACCGCCGACGGAATCCTTGTCGTCAGCCGCTCCGGGGCGGTGACTACGTTCAACCACCGCTTCATTGAGATGTGGCGCATCCCGCCCGCGGTGGCCAAGTCCAAGAACGACGACCAGCTCATCGGCTTCGTGCTCGATCAGCTCCAGGACCCGAATGTGTTCCTGGCGAAGGTGATGGAGCTCTACGCCCGCCCCGAAGCGGAAAGCCACGACTCGATCCTGTTCAAGGATGGCCGGGTCTTCGAGCGGTTTTCGGTGCCCCAGCGAATCGGGAACGAGGTGGTCGGCCGGGTCTGGAGCTTCCGGGATGTGTCGGAGGTCCGCCGGACCAGCGAGGAGCTCCGCCGGAGCGAAGAGCGCTTTCGGGCCCTGGTCGAGAACAGCTCCGACGTGATCCTGCTCCTCCGGCCGGACGGGACCATCCATTACTCCACCGCCGCGGCCTTCCCCATACTCGGGTACGAAGCCGGCGAAAACATCGGCAAATCGATTTTCGACCTGATCCACCCCGACGATCAGCCCCGGGCCCGCGTGCTCTTCGCGGATCTGGTGCGACGGCCCGGACACAAGGTGCGGCTGGAGTGCCGGGCGCTCCGGAAGGAGGGGGATTGGGGCAACCTCGAAGCGGTGGGCGTCAACCGGCTCGACGACCCGTCGGTCGAAGCCATCATCGTCACGACGCGCGACATCTCCGATCGCAAGCGCGCGGAGCGGGTCCAACAAGCGACCTACCGCATCGCGGATGCCGCGTCCGTCGAACGCTCCCTGGAGGACCTGCTCCGGGCGATTCACAACATCGTCGGCGAGCTGATGCCCGCGGACAACTTCTACGTCGCTCTCCTCGAGCCCGACGGCGAGCGCGTCACGTTCCCCTATTTCGTGGATCGCTTCGACGCACAGTTTGAGCCCCTGCCCCTGGGCCGGAACCTGACGTCGTACGTCATCCGCTCCGGCCTTCCGCTGCTCGCCACCCCCGACGTGTTCGAGGAAATGGTGCACCGGGGCGACGTGGATGAGGTCGGCGCGCCGTCCATCGACTGGCTGGGCGTCCCCCTCACCCTCGAGAACCGGACCATCGGCGTCGTGACGGTGCAGACCTATTCGGAAGTGGTGCGGCTCACCGATGCCGACAAGGAGATTCTCGTCTTCGTGTCGGCGCAGATCGCCCGCGCCATCGAGCGCCGGCGCGCGCAGGATGCGCTCCGGCAGGGGGAGGAGCGGTATCGCGCGTTCATCACCCAGTCCACGGAGGCCATCTGGCGGGTGGAGCTCGACCATCCCATCCCCATCGACCTCCCCGAGGAAGAGCAGGTCAACCGGCTGTACCGGGACGCGTATCTCGCCGAGTGCAACGAGACGATGGTGCACATGTACGGGTTCGAGACCGTGGACCTGGCCATCGGAGCCCGGCTGGGCGACTTCATCATCCAGGAACACGCCTGGAACCGGGAAACCTGGG
>DATBBZ010000302.1:0-11016 GCA_036270745.1 Gemmatimonadales bacterium
CGAGTACAGGCCACGACCCAAAGCAGATTGGTGGCACGCGCGGGTCATGATTGCAGTCGGTGTCGATTCTGGTGTCGATTGAGTCCGTCGAAGTCCGATTAAGGGAAGGGCTGAGTCCGGCAGATTGCGCGGGCTGTCAACGAGTTAACCGGATTAATGCCGGACTTCAGACCCTGGTGACTCAATCCTGATAAGCGTGAGGTCGGTAGTTCAACTCTACCCAGGCCCATTTTGACGCCGCTTCGGGACGACCGAGGCGGCGTTCGTATTTAAGTGGGAATAGGTAGCTTGACTTCCTATCACATAGGTAGTCATACTACCTATCATGCCGACCCGCCCAGACTCCCGGAACGAATTTCTCGCCGGCACGCTCGACCTCCTCATCCTCCAAACGCTCACCCTCGATCAGATGCACGGGTACGCCATCGCGCGACACATAGAGCGCACGTCTGAAGACGCTCTTCGGGTGGAGCAGGGGTCTCTCTATCCAGCTCTCGAGCGCCTGCAATCGAAGGGTTGGGTTACCTCGAGCTGGTCTAAATCGCCCACCGGTCGCCGGGCTCGCTACTACACCATCACCGCGTCCGGCCGCAAACGCCTCGGCCAGAAGATCTCCGCCTTTGACGGGCTGTCGCTGGCGATCTCCCGGGTGCTCGGGCGCGCGTGAGCCTCCTCGACGCCCTCCGCCACCGCCTTCGGCCGCTCCTCGGACGCCGCGCGTTCGACCGGGAGATGGACGAGGAGTTCCGCCACCACCTCGACCTCTCGGCGCAGGAGTTTCCGGAAGTGCGGTCCCGCTTCGGCAGTCGAGCCTACTATAAGGAAGAGACGCGCCGGATGACCCCGCTCGGCTGGATCGATCCCCTGAGCCAGGACCTCCGGTACGCCGCGCGGAATCTCCGTCGTGCCCCTGTCTTCACCACGATCGCGGTGCTGTCGCTCGCCATCGGCATCGGCGCCAACTCGGCGATCTTCAGCCTGATCTATTCCATCCTGCTTCAGCCACTCCCCGTGTCGCACCCGGAGCAACTTGTCGAGGTGCAGCACACCGGGCCCGACGCGCCGACCGACCTCTTCTCGTACAACGAATACCGGTCGCTGCAGCGAAGTCCGGGGTTCAGCAGCGTCGCGGCGCTGGGCGGCGCCGGCAACGTCCCGATCGCCGTCGGCGCATATCGTGGTTCCGTGGGCGTCGACGCCGTGGATGGGAGTTTCTTCACAACCATCGGGCTTCGGGCGCTCGAGGGACGATTGATCGGGCCCGAAGACGAGCGCACCCACGCACCTGTGACCGTGATTTCCGATCGCGTCTGGGCCGATGTGTTCAGCCGGGCGCCCGCCGCCATCGGGAGCACGATTACGATGCGCGGAACCGCGTTCACCGTGATCGGCGTGGCCCCGGGATCGTTCCACGGGCTGGGGTACCCGGGGTCGTTCGACACTGCCGTCCCGCTCTCCACCCTCGCGTTCGTGGGGGGTATCCCGGTTGAGACGGGGGGAGGGGATTCGGCGGCGATCCAGATTGTCGGACGACTTGCGGATCCCGCCACCCTCCGGGCGGTCGCCGGAATGATGGATGCAGCCTACCGATCGTGCTGCGCATCCCACACGGCTGGGGCGTCCGGTGTCGGACTGTCGCGCATCGTGCACGGCATCGCGTCTCAGAAGTTTGATGTCCAGGCCATGTTCGCCCGCCTGCTGTTCGAGCTGCTGGGGGCGGCGGGCGTCGTCCTGCTCGCGGCGTGCGCCAACATCGGGACCCTGCTGCTCGCGCGGGCCACGGCGCGGGAACGCGAACTGGCAATTCGCCTCTCCCTCGGCGCTTCGCGCCGGCGCCTGGCTGCACAGATGCTGGTCGAGAGCAGCCTGCTGGCCGCGATCGGCTGCGTGGCCGGACTGGTGCTGGCGCACTGGGCCCTTCGCTTGGTCGCGCACCGCCTGCCGGGCCTCATCGTCGACCGCGTGAGGCTGCCGCTCAACGGCCAGATCCTCGGCTTCACCGCCACGGTGGCCGCCGTCTCGGTGGTGTTGTTCGGGGTAGTCCCGGCGTGGCGCGCCACGCGCACGAGCCTGATCGCGCCCCTCAAGCAGGGCGGCCACGGGTCCGGCGCTCGGCGGGCCGGATGGCTCGACCGGGGCCTGGTCGCCGCCCAAGTCGCCTTGGCGCTGGCTCTGGTCAACGGCGCCGGGCTGTTCGTCGCCACGCTCCGCAACCTGCGCCACGTGAACGGAGGGTTCGCCACGGAGCGCTGGGTGAGCACCCAGCTCGACACCAGGGGCACGCCCTACGAGAGTGCTGGTCTGGGCCTCCTCGCCGAGGGGCTGATGACTCGCGTTGCGCAAGTTCCCGGCGTGCGATCAGCGGCGCTCTCGCTGACGGTGCCGGTGTTCGGCGGCCGAAGATTCGGACGGACCATTGCGGTCGAAGGCTATTCGCCGGGCCGGGACGAGCCCATGGATGGCTGGCTCAACCCCGTGACTCCGGGGTTCTTCTCGACGCTCGGAATCGCCCTACGCGTGGGGCGTGATTTCTCATCGAACGACCGGGCCGCAGGCCTTCACGTGGCGATCGTCAATGAGGCGTTCGTGCACCGGTACATTCCCGGCCGGAATCCGTTGGAGACGACGGTCCGGTCCATGGACGAAGCGGACACGATTCTGATGCAGATCGTTGGCGTGGCGGGCGACGCGCGCTACGAAGACCTCCGGGAGCCGGCCTCACCGATGATCTATGTGCCCCTGGTCCAGTTCGAGCAGCTCCCCGTGTTTGGTCGGCTCCCCGTGCTCGATCTCACCGTTCGGACAGCAGTCGACGACCGCGCGATTCTCCCGTCGCTCCGGGATGCGGTGGTGGCCGAGGCTCCGGGGTTGCGCCACAACGGGCCGGAGACGATCGAGGCGTCGATGGATGAGACTCTCGACCGTGAGACCCTGACCGCTGAGTTGGCAACGCTGTTCGGCGCCGTCGCGCTGATTCTCGCCGGGATCGGGCTATATGGCGTCGTATCCTATCGGGTGGCCCAACGGACCCGGGAGATCGGCGTCCGCATGGCACTCGGCGCCGCCACCCCATCCGTGGTCTGGATGGTCTTGAAGCAGGCACTCACGCTCGTCGTCGCGGGTGTGTTGGTCGGTGTCCCCCTCGCCTTCGCTGGCGGGAGGGGCATCGCCGCGGCCTTGTATGGGTTGGCCGGACAAACGACGCTCTTCGTACTGGGGGCCGCAGTCCTGTTGCTGGTCGTGGCCGTGGTGGCGAGCGCGCTCCCTGCGAGGCGCGCCGCCCATGTCGATCCGTTGATTGCGCTGCGGGCGGACTGAGGCGTCTCACCTACCTCCCCTTAAGTGACCAAATAGTTACAAAAGCCCCCGGTAAGGGAGCTTGTGGCAGATTGCGCCCGTCCGGGGTGGGCCCTATCGTCTTGTCGTTCTCCCACTTCCCAGAGTGATACCACATGGCCGACCTCGATCAGGATCCCGACGACGCCGCGCGCGCAGCGCGGGTGCGCACCATCTATCGCTGGCTCGTCGGCGCCGCGGTCGTCGGGGTGGGCTGGGTGGCGGCCAAGTTCATCTTCCAGGCCATCACGGGGCTCCTCGGCCTCGGCGTGCTGGCCGGCATGATCGGCCTGGCGGTCTACCTCACTCCAGTCGTGGCCGACATGCTCGCCAACTGGCGGCTGAAACTGATCACTGACGAGGCAGGCCGGAATCCGATCGAGACCATGAAGAACCTCTTGATCGAGAAGACCCGGTCCCTGCAGGACGCCGATCAGCGGATCGTCGACTTCGAGACCGAGATCGGGAACTTCGAGAGCCAGCTCGACGACTTCAAGAAAGCGTACCCGGACAAAGCGGCGGCGTACGAGGAGCTGGACGCCAAGATGCACGAGGCGCTGAACGAGATGAAGGATCAGCAGCGCCAGGCGCGTCAGGCCCTGAAGGACTTCACGATGAAGATCAAGGAGGCCGAGAGCATCTATCAGATGGCGCTCGCGGCCCAGCGGGTCACGGCGCTGTCGAAGTCGGCCGAAGAACAGGTCTTCGCGAAGATCCGGGAGGAAGTCGCCTTCAACGCCGTGCGCTCTTCGCTGAACCGGGCCTTTGCGCAGCTCAATCTGGCACTGGACAAACGCAATGACGTACAGGCCTCGTCCCTGCCCGCGCCGACCCTGAATACCCTCCCGGGGCGGACCCCGGGAAAGGCGGGCGCCCGTGACGCGTAGGTGGCTGTTCCGTCTCCTACTCGCGATCCTGCTCATCGCCGCGGCACTCTTCGCCTACGCCCAGAGCGACTCGTCGGGCGGATCGTCCTCCAAGACGCCCGCCGGCCCTCCCGGTATCAGGCTCAACTAACTCCGTCCTCGGAAATGGAGCGCGACATGCGACTGACGACCCGCGGTCTTACGGCGGCGCTGGTCCTGATGCTGGCACCGGCCCTCGGCGCCCAGGAAATCAAGATCGCGGCTTCGAGCTCTTCCGGGACGTACCAGAAGATGCTCGGGGAGTTGATCGGCGTCTGCTCCACCGACGCCTTTCCCATCACCATGGCGCAGAACGAGGGCGGCGCCCCGGGGAACCTGGATGCCCTGGTGAACAACCGGGCCCAGGCCGCTTTTCTCCACTCAGACGTCTACTTCGCCAATGCCCAGGCCGACCCGACCTACAAGCGGTACAAGACGCTGCTGGCCCTGTGGCCCGAGCCGATTCACGTGCTGGCGCTTCGGACCTCCAAGACCGGCCGGAAGGGATTCTCACTGGGGAAGCAGGAGTTCACCTCGCTCCAGGACGCGAAGGGCTTCCGGGTTGGCGCCGCGGGTGGCGGCGTGTTCACCTCGCGGATCCTCACCGGCCAGGGCGAAGGCGGCTTCGAGGTGGTCCCCTTCAATACGGGGGCCGAGGTGATCGACGCCTTGAACAAGGGGGATATCGCGCTGGCCATCTTCGTCGGTGCGGCGCCCTTGCCGAACCTCGAGAAGCTCGACCACACCGCGTATAAGCTGATTCCAGTAGGGGAAACGATTGCGGCGCGGGTGAAGGGCGTGTACCGGGAGGTCAACATCAACTATGCGGGGATGACGGACGGACCTCTCAAGACGCTGGCGCCCTTGGCGACGCTGCTGACGCGCCAGTACCAGACCGAGGCCCGGATCGCCGCCCAGCGCCATCTGCGGCAATGTTTCTACCAGAAGCTCCCGCAGCTCCAGGACGAGGGTTCGCCCAACTGGCAACAGGTCAGCGCGTCGGACCGGGGCGTGCTCGACTGGCTCGACCTGCCCAAATAGGGAGCTTCCGCGTGGGTAGCCGTTCGGGGTGAAGGCTCCGGACCTTCCCTAGGTCGCCCGCATGGCCACCAGGGGATCGACCCGGGCAGCCCGCGCCGCCGGGATCCAGCAGGCGACGATCCCGATGACCGCCATCATCAGCGCGACCCCGAGGAGCGTCATCGGGTCACGCGGGCTGACGCCGAACAGCAGGCCGCGAATCACACCGGTGCCCACGAAGGCGCCCCCCAGGCCCAGCCCGAGGCCGACGAGCAACAGCACGCCGCCTTCCCGCAGGATCATGCGCAGTACCTGGCCCCGGTCGGCGCCGAGGCTCATCCGAATCCCGATTTCATTCGTGCGCGCACTGACCGAGAAGGCGAGGACCCCGGCGATGCCCACCGCCGCGATGAGGACGGCCAGGAGCCCGAACGAGGACACCAGCGCGGCATTCAGGCGGCGCGGCGCGACGCTCTCGTCCTTGATCTGCGCGATGGTCAGGATGTGATCGATGGGCGTGGTCGGCGCGATGCGCTGGACGATGCGCGTCGAAGCGGCCACCACCCCCGACACGTCGCTGTCGGCGCGCACCACGACGCTCCCGCCCAGTGCCAACTCCCCTGCGAACGGCATGTACATCGCCGGCCGCGGTGGGGCGTCCAATCCTCCGTCCTGGGTGTTGCCGACGACGCCGACCACGGTGCGCCAGTCTCCACTGAAGGGCGTGAAGCGCAGGACGTCGCCGGTCCAGGCCACCCGCCGGCCCACCGCGTCTTCTCCGGGGAAGAGCCGGTCCGCCAGCGTCCGGTTGATGATCACGACGCGCCCGCTCCCCATTCGGTCCGTGATGGAGAAGGGGTGCCCCGTGAGCAGGGGAATGCCCGCCGCGTGGAAGTAGTTGGGGTCGGCGGTCCGGAAGTCGGCGCGGGGCATGGCTTCTCCCACCGCCGGGACCCGGCCCTCCGCTTTGACCTCGAGCTGCCCCAGGGCAACGGTGAGGGGCATGGTCGAGCCCAGGCCGACGTCCACCACACCAGGAAGGGCGGCGATCTCCTGTCGCATCCGCTCGTAGTTCGCTTTGGCCGCGGCGTCGTCCGGAAGGATGTTGCCGTTACTGGAGAGTTTCGCGAAGCTGAGCAGCTGCACGTCGATCGCGAGCACCTCCTCGGTCTTGAGACCCGTGCTCACATCCGCCAGACGGATCATGGTGCGTGTGAGCAGGCCCGCCCCCGCGAGCAGCACGACCGACACCGCGACTTGCGCAACCACCAGGGCCCGCTGCAGCCGCTGCTTCCGCAATCCGCCGCTCAGCCGCCCCGCGGCGGCCGAGATCCACGTGCCCAGGGTGCCCTCCCGGGGCAGCGTGCCGATGAACGAGAGCAGCAGGGCCACCGCCGCCGACAGGGCCAGGGCGAAGCTCAGGGTCACCGGGTCGAGGCGGATTTCGTTCGCGCGGGGGGAATACCGGGCCGCGAGGGCCACCAGCAGCCGCACACCGCCGACCGCCAGGACCACGCCCAGGACCGCTCCTACAAATGTGAGCAAGACATTCTCGGCCAGGAGCAGGCGCCGGAGGCGGAGCACGCCGGCGCCGAGGGCGGCGCGGACGACCAGCTCGCGCTCCCGGCGCACGCCCCGCATCAGCGTCAGATTCGCGACGTTGGCGGCCGAGATGATCATGACGAAGACCGCAACGGCCATCAGGAGCCAGAGCGTGGTCCGGGCGCGGTCCCCCAGGGCGGTCTTGAAGGGGATCACGGAAATGCGGTAGTGCGAGCCGGCGTCATAGGCGTCCGGGTGGTCGCTCCGCATCCGCTCGTAGCCCGCGGCCACCTGCGCCCGGGCCTGCTCCACCGTCGCGCCCGGTGCGACGCGGGCGACGATTTCCGTCATCCGGTGGGTGCGTCCTTGCACCATCTGCGCGCTCAGGTGGTGCGGGCTGATCACCATGTTCATCAGAGCGTCGATGTGGTCGGGGAAGAACGGCGCGGGCTGGAGGACCCCGATCACCGTGGCGATCGTGCCTTCGTCCAGGCGCACCGTCGTGCCCACGATCCGGAAGTCTCCGCCGAAGCGGCGCATCCAGAAATCGTGGGTCAAGACCATCACCGGCGGGACGCCAGGCCCGTCGTCCGTGGGGCGGGTCAGCCGGCCCACGACCGGGGAAAGCCCCATCACGTCGAAGTAGTTGCCGGTGACGAGCCCGACGTTCATCCGGGTGGCGTCGTGGTCGCCCTGCAGGGTGACCGTCCAGGCGGAATACTCGGCGATGCCGCCCAGCGCCGGTGCGGCCGCCCGGAGGTCGTGCACTTCGGGAACGGAGAAGCTGACGTTCTCTCCACCAGGGCCGTCCATCGACTGACGGAGGTAGAGCAGGCGGTCGCCGTCGCGATTGGGGAGGGGCTTGAGCAGGACGCCGCGCACCACACTGAAAATGGCCGTGTTCGCGCCGATGCCCAGCGCCAGCGTGATGACCACGACCGTGGTGAACACGGGATTGTGTCGCAGCGCCCGGGCCGCGTAGCGGAGGTCGGCGATGGCACTTTCGATCCACGGGATTCCGCGCCGGTCGCGGACCGCCTCGGCCGCCTGCGTCAGCCCGCCTGACGCGAGGAGCGCCTGCCGGCGGGCTTCGTCCGGGGCGAGGCCGCGCCTGATGTTCTCGGCGGTTTCCATCTCGACATGGGATTGGAGCTCCTCCCGCAGGTCGTCGTCGGAACGCTGCCGGGCGAAGAGGCCCGCGAGGCGGGCGAAACCAGCGCGCAGGTAACTCATGGAGTCTCCCGTTGGGGCGTAAGAAACGCCGCGATCAGGTCGGCGTTGCGGCGCCATTCACGTTCTTCGTGGGCCAGGCGCTTCCGGCCCGCCGCGCTCAGCGCGTAGAACTTGGCTCGTCGGTTGTTCTCGGACTGGCTCCACTCGGCCGTAATGAACCCTTCCTGCTCGAGCTTGAGCAGGGCGGGATAGAGGGTGCCGTAGTTCAGCTTGAGGCGATGGCGGCTGGTCTCCTCGATCCGGCGTGCGATGCCGTACCCGTGGAGGGGCCCTAGCCCCTGGAGCGTGGTGAGGATCATGAGGGCGAGGGTGCCCTGTTTGACGTCGACTTTGTCCGTCACGGTCCGTCCTATGGGATTCCCATATGACGGTAGCGCGGCGCGGAAGGTTTCACAAGCGTGTGCTGCTCCCCCCCGTTTCGACGTCTCTCAAAGGCCCCGACAGAGGAAGGGAGGTGAGACGCAGCTCTTCGTAGCCGACTCGCTAGTCTGTTGCGACGAATGCGGTTGTAAAACCCCAGTGTTGGCGCTGTATTCCTGAGGTCCGCTAGAGGAGCACGTTACTCCCCCGTCCTGAAGGAGGGTCGCTGGCGCTTTGTGTCGTTCGGGATGTTCTCACGTCCACTTTCTGGAGTGCACATGCGAAAGAGACTTAGTCTGATAATCTGCTGCCTCCTGCTAATCGGCCTGCGCGCCGGCAGCGCGCAGGGGACGAGCGGGAAGATTCAGGGCACCGTAACCGATCCGGCAGGTGCCGCGGTCGCCAAAGCCCAAGTGATCATCGCCGGCACCGCGTTCGGCGCCGTGACCGACGACAAGGGTTACTACTTCATTAATAACGTCCCTCCCGGGACCTACACGCTGCGCGCCCAGTTCATCGGCTTTGCGCCGACCGACCTGACCGGCGTGCGGGTGCTGGGCGGGCAGACGCTGACCGAGAACTTCCCGATGAAGCCGTCCGCGGTCGTCGTGGGCGGCATCAACGTGGTCGCGGCAGCGAACCCCATCGTGCCCCGTGACGAAGTGACGTCCAAGTCCATTGTCTCGGGCCAGACCATCGCCTCGCTCCCGATTTCCGACGTCCGGAGCGTGCTGTCGTTGCAGCCCGGCGTGGTCGAGTCGGGGAACGGCAACGGGGTATCGATCCGCGGCGGCCGGCCTGGTGAGGCGAACGTCTACATCGACGGCGCCCCGGTGCGCACGGGTGCGAGCGCCGGGATGAGCAGCGCGCTGACCGTCCAGGTCCAGACCAACGCGGTGGAAGAGGCGTCCGTCACCACGGGCGCGCTCCCGGTGCAGTTCGGGGACGCACAGTCCGGCGTGATCCAGTTCACCACCCGCGCGGGTGGCGAGCGGCTCCAGGGCTCGCTCTCGGCGCAAACTGATGGACTGATCAGCTCCGCCAGCTCGGGCCTCAACCGGTTCGAGGGGACGCTGGGTGGCCCGGTACCGGGTATCCAGGGCCTCCGGTTCTATCTGTCTGGTGTGCTGTCGGGCCAGACGGAGTGCTCCACGAACCTCAACCAGACCTGCGCAGGCCTGTCTGCCGGCGCCGGGAACGTGGCGAATTACGCCGTATCGGGCGTCGACACCACCGTGTCGTTCGCCGGTGCGAACGGCGTCCAGAACGTAGCGATTCCGCGCTTCGTGCAGTACGGCGGGCAGTGCGACGCCTCCCAGAACGCCGGCTTCGACTGCCATGGCTCCTTCCGGCCCATGGACTGGGGCACGTCGCTCAACCTGCAGGGCAAGGTCTCCTACTCGTACGGGTCGGGGTCGAGCGTCGCATTCTCGACCTTGGCCGGTGGGTTCCAGAACCGCAACTGGCCGGGGACCGACATCGGCGACCCGAGCCGCTACGCCGGCGCGCACACGTGGCAGCGGACCTACACGCTGAACTGGACCCACCAGCTCTTCAAGTCGTCGGATCGCGCGCTGGCGTTCAACGTGGTCGCCTCCTATGGCACGAACAATCAGATCTCGGGCCCCCTCGATCCGACGTCGGAACTCGGCACCCGGAACCCGCTGGGCGGCGTTGAGCTTTCGACGCTGAACTTCGCCGGGTTCGGCTCGTTCGCGAACGAGTTCTTCACCGACCCGGATCAGATCGTCAAGAATCTGCGGACCAATAGCGGCTTGCGGATTCCGCTGGCCGGCCGCACGGATCTCAACTCGGTCCAGCCCTATCGTGAGAACCCCTACGCCATGGCATCGGGCAACTGGTACACGGCGGGACTCAGCGGCAACAACGGGGGGACCCTCTACTCCGAGAAGCGCCTCTACGGCACGGCCAACGTCGACTGGCAGGCGAACCGGTATCACCGGTTCACGTTCGGCGGCGAGATCAAGCAGAACGATGTCGCGGCGTGGCAGGGTGGCTTCGTCAATCAGATCTTCATGAACGCCTACCATGACAAGCCGATCAGCGGCGCGGCGTGGGCGGCGGATCGTCTCGACCTGGGCGATGTGGTCATTGATCTCGGCGTGCGCTGGGATTACTTCAACAGCAAAGCGCTCTTCGCCAATACGCCGGGCTTCATCTTCAACAGCCCGAGCTGGGACCATTCGCTCAATTCGACGTCGTCCGACGCCGCGTATCAGGCGGCGCTGGCCAAGGTCATGACGCCGGGGGTGGCGCACACGACCATCAGCCCCCGCATCGGGGTGTCGTTCCCGATCACCGATCAGACCGACTTCCACCTGTCCTATTCGCACCAGGTGCAGTCGCCCGATCTCGCCACGCTGTTGGGCGGCATCAACACCGACCTGACCAACTCGAACGCGAATGATGCGTTCGGTCGGGATGTCGGGTTCGGCAAGACCATTCTGTTCGAGTTCGGCGTGCGGCACGCGTTCAATCCCGATTTCGTGATCGACGTGGCCGCGTACAACAAGAGCAAGCAGTCCGACCTGTCGTACCGGATCTTCGCGTATGACGATCCGACCAACCCGGGCCGCCAACTCTCGATCAACTCCTTGAC